>CBFGNA010000017.1:0-13879 GCA_965650045.1 uncultured Polaromonas sp. | reverse complement strand
TGGCTTCGGGCAGCGGGTCCATGAACAGGCTGACGCGCACGCCGCGGTCGTGCGCTTCGTCAATCAGCGGCTTCAGGCGCGCAGCATCATCCGGAAAACGCCAGCCGTGGTCGCTGGTGAACTGGTCTTCGCTGTCGGGCACAAAGGTGCACTGATGCAGCGGCAGGCCGCGCGCCGACAGGTTGCGTACAAACGCCATCAGGTTTTGCAGCGGGTTGCCCTCGACATTGAACTCGCGGTCCGGCCAGTCCTTCATCAGCGCGGCCAGCTCATAGACATCGTCGCTGCGGATATGCCGCTCGTCAGGACGTGGATGCACGGTGATGCCCTGAGCACCGGCTTCCAGGCACAACTCCGCGGCACGCAACACATCGGGAATACCGAGGTGGCGGGTGTTGCGCAGCAGGGCGACCTTGTTGATGTTGACGGACAGGGCGGTGCGGTGGCGCGGGGCCGGGGGGTGTACGGTCATGAGCTTGCCTAGAAAGCCTGCAGATCGATCATCATCTGCCGGGTTTTGAGAACCTTCACATCGCAATGGTAGTGCAGCAAGGCGCGCAACTGGGTCTTGAGTTGCGGCAGGTGCGCCACACAGGCCCGCACCGTGTCGGTAAAGGGCGCACCGTCGGCCAGTGAGGCCTGCAGTTCCAGCCACTGGGCGCCGCGCAGGCTGGCGCGGTCATCGTCGTGGGCCTCACGCAGGCCCGATTCTGCAACCAGCACATAAGGCGTCTGCGGCGCCAGCGGCGCCAGCGTCGCGGTCTGGGCGTCCAGCGTCGGCAGCAGGCCGATGTCACGCAACAAGCGCAGTTCAAAAGCGCGCAAAGCCACCTGCAGGGTATCGGCGCTGGGGCTGGCCAGCAGTTGCACCGTGGCCGCATAGGCGTCGAACAGCACGGGATGCGGGTCGTCGCGCGCCAGCAGGCGCATCAGCAATTCGTTGAGGTAGTAGCCGGAGAGCAGCGCATCGCCGGTCGGCATCACATGGCCGCCCTGCCATTCGGCGCCGCGCAACATGCGGATCTCGGCGTCCCCGCCAAAGGCCAGATGCAGCGGCTGCAGTGGCAGCAGGATGGGACGGAAGTTGGAACTCGGCTTCTTGGCGCCGCGCGCCACCAGCGCGATGCGCCCGTAGTTGCGGCTGAAGACCTCCAGGATCAGGCTGGACTCGCTCCAGTCGTAGCGGTGCAGGACGTAGGCTGGCTCGTCGCTGATGCGTTTGGTCACCATGCCGGTGCGCCTATAAATCCGACGGCCGGGCGCATGCCGGCGTTGCGCGGCGCCCGGAATCCTCCTGCACCCAAGTGCATTCCGGTGTCCTGCGCTCCGGGCACCCTGGCCTGCATCCCGGCCCCCGAATTTCTAGGCGCACCGGAACTCCATTACTCGTAGCCAAAAGTTTTGACACGCGCTTCGTCGTCCGCCCAGCCCGAGCGCACCTTGACCCAGATCTCCAGAAACACCTTGCCGCCGGTCAGCGCTTCCATCTCGTGGCGCGCCTCGGTGCCAATGCGTTTGAGCTTTTCGCCCTTCTCACCAATGATCATGCCTTTGTGGCCGTCTCGCTCGACCACGATGGTGGCGGCAATGCGGCGCAACTCGCCCTCCTGCTCGAACTTGTCGATGATCACGGTGGAGGTGTAGGGCAGCTCGTCGCCGGTCAGGCGAAACAGCTTTTCGCGGATGATTTCTGCCGCCATGAAACGCTCGCTGCGGTCGGTCAGCTCGTCAGCGCCATACATCCAGGGCTGCTGCGGCAGGTATTTTTCACAGATGCCGAACAGGCGGTCCACATCCCTGGCATTGTTGGCCGACATCGGCACAGATTCGGCAAAGTTATGGCGCTCCTGCATGTCCTTGAGCCAGGGCGCAATCTCGGCGCGCCGGTGGATCAGGTCGAACTTGTTCGCCAGCAAAATGGCCGGGGTGCCGGCCGGCAACAACGACAGCACTTTGTCATCGGCGGGGTTGAACTGGCCGGCCTCGACCACAAACACGATCAGGTCCACGTCATTGACGGCACCGACCACCGTCTTGTTGAGCGAGCGGTTCAGCGCATTGCCGTGCCGGGTCTGAAAGCCGGGTGTATCGACAAACACAAACTGCGCGGGCCCGACCGTGCGCATGCCGGTGATGCGGTGGCGCGTGGTCTGGGCCTTGCGCGAGGTGATGCTGATTTTTTGCCCGACCAGCGCGTTGAGCAGCGTCGATTTGCCCACATTGGGCTTGCCCACAATAGCGATCAGGCCGCAGCGCTGGCCTTCGGCCGGTGGTGCGTTGTTGGCCTGGGATGTCATGGCCCGGGCCAGCATGGCTTCGAGCTCCACGTTTTGTGCAGGCACATCCACCCCCAGGGCTTCGGCCGGGAGGGTGGCGGCCGGGGTCAGCGGGCGCGCGGTTTTTTTGGGGTTTGCTTTTTTGCCTGGGGTCATGTCGGTGCCTGTGGACGCCTGCATGGGCAGGCGCCAGGAGTCTTCAGTCGAGCGTCTTCACATAAGCCAGCATGGCGGCGGCAGCCGCCTGCTCACCGGCACGGCGCGAACCGCCAATGCCGCGTTCGGCTCGCCCGTATTCGCTGATCTCGCATTCCACATCGAAGGTCTGCTTGTGGGCTGCGCCCAGGGTGCCGACCACGCGGTAGATCGGCAGATTCATTTTGCGGCCCTGCAGCCATTCCTGCAACTCGGTCTTGGGGTCATTGCCGATGGCCTGCATGTTGGGGTTGATCTCGACCGCGCTGAACAGCCGGCGCACGAGCTGGTCGGCTTTGGCAAACCCGGCGTCGAGGTAAACCGCCCCGATCACGGCCTCCAGCGCATCGGCCAGGATGGACGGCCGCTTGTGCCCGCCCGACTTGGCCTCGCCTTCCCCCAGGCGCAGCAGCGGTGGCAGCCCGAGTTGAACGGCCAATTGGTGCAGGGTGTCCTGCTTGACGAGATTGGCGCGCACCCGCGAGAGATCGCCTTCGGGCAAGTCGCTGAGCCGTTCATACAGCAGCCCGGCGACCGCAAGATTGAGCACCGAATCGCCGAGGAATTCGACGCGCTCGTTGTGGTCCGCGGAAAAACTGCGGTGGGTCAAAGCCTGCTGCAGCAGGCGCGGATCGGAAAAAGCATGCTCCAGCCGCTTTTGCAGCGACTGGAGATCGGGACTCAACGAGGCATGGGCACGCACTTACTTGGATCGGCCTGCGTATTTGAGCAGCAGGAAAGCCGGCCCCGCGATATGGATTTCCTTGTTGTAGGCAAAACTGACGACGGTTCTGTCGCCTTCCTTGCTGACTTCAAGGTCTTTTGCGGAGATGGATTTGATCTCATCGATCTGCGCGGCCTTGTCGAAAATGGTCCGTACCTCGGCCACAGAAGACCCTTGCGCGGCTTTGGTGGCGGCCTTGGTGATGGCCTGGAATTCGACGACGGTCGGGAAAGCCTGGGCGGCGATCAGACCGACAAAAGCCAGCACGCCGACCACAAACAGAACCCCGATGAAGGAAACGCCGCGTTGCTGATGGTTCATGTGTTTCTCCGCTCCAGTATTGCCAGTGTTGTTGTCCCGCAAACCGCTAGTCAATCTTGCCAATCCGCTTGAGACTACCAAAATTCATCCAGACAAAAAAGGCCTTGCCCACAATGTTCTTCTCGGGAACGAAGCCCCAATACCGCGAATCCAGCGAATTGTCGCGGTTGTCGCCCATCATGAAATACTGCCCTTCGGGCACCTTGCAAACCACGCCCTCGCTACTGTAACGGCAATTCTGCCGATAGGGGAAGTCGTCCGCACCCGCGATGAAAGCCGGGCGGTCATCGTCGTTGAGCAGATGATAGGTCTTGTTGCCGTTGGTTTCCTGGAACTGCTTGGCGTAGCGCAGCGCATCTTCATCAAAAAAATCAGCCATGGGCACTTTGGTCAAGGGCTTGCCGTTGATGGTGAGCTTCTTGTTCAGGTAGGCCACCTCATCGCCCGGGACGCCCACCACACGCTTGATGTAGTCCAGGCTGGGTTTGGGCGGATAGTGAAACACCATCACATCGCCGCGCTGGGGGCTGTGGTTGTCCAGGATTTTGGTGTTGAGGACCGGCAGGCGCACGCCGTAGTGGAATTTATTGACCAGGATCAGGTCGCCGACCAGCAGCGTGGGGATCATGGAGCCGGACGGGATCTTGAAGGGCTCAAACAGGAAGGAGCGCAGCAGGAACACCACCACAATCACCGGAAACAGCCCGGCCGTCCAGTCCAGCCACCAGGGCTGCATCAGCAGCCGGGTCTGGGCTTCGGCGGTAGGCGTATCGACCTGGGTAATGCCCTGGGCGGCGAGTTCGGCGCGGCGCTGCGCGGCTTGCGCTTCCAGATGGGCGGCGGCCTTGCGCCGCTGCGGCCAGAAGTAGAACTTTTCAGCGAGCCAGTAAAGGCCGGTGACCACCGTCGCCAGGAACAGCAGCAGCGAAAAATTGCCTTCGACCATGCCGAAGTACCAGGCCGCGCCGTAACCCACAAAAACGGCCAGCACCGCAGCGGTCAGTGAACTCATAAAACCAAGCATTATTCTTCTACCTGCAGGATAGCCAGGAAAGCTTCCTGGGGCACTTCGACGGAACCGATCTGTTTCATGCGTTTCTTGCCGGCCTTTTGTTTTTCGAGAAGCTTCTTCTTGCGTGAGATATCGCCGCCGTAACACTTGGCAATCACGTTTTTGCGGAGCGCCTTGATTGTCTCACGCGCAATGATGTTGGCCCCGATGGCGGCCTGGATCGCCACGTCGAACTGCTGGCGGGAAATGATCTCGCGCATCTTGGCCACCACTGCCCGGCCGCGGTAGGCCGACTGGCTGCGGTGAACAATGATGGACAGGGCATCGACCTTTTCGCCATTGAGCAGGATGTCCACCTTGACCACGTCGGACGCCCGGAACTCCTTGAACTCGTAGTCCATGGAGGCGTAGCCGCGCGAGACCGACTTGAGCTTGTCGAAGAAGTCGAGCACGATTTCGCCCAGCGGCATTTCATAGGTCAGCATGACCTGCTTGCCGTGATAGGCCATGTTGAGCTGGACGCCGCGTTTCTGGTTGGCCAGCGTCATGACCGCGCCCACATAGTCTTGCGGCATATAAAGATGCACGGTCACGATGGGTTCGCGGATTTCGTTGACCTTGCCACCATCGGGAATTTTGGACGGGTTCTCGACCATGATGACGCTGCCGTCGGTCTGGAGCACCTCGTAGACCACGCTGGGTGCGGTGGTGATGAGATCCTGGTCAAACTCGCGCTCCAGGCGCTGCTGGACAATTTCCATGTGCAGCAGGCCGAGGAAGCCGCATCGAAAGCCAAAGCCCAGCGCCTGGCTGACTTCCGGCTCGTAGTGTAGGGAGGCGTCATTGAGCTTGAGCTTTTCAAGCGCATCGCGCAGGGAGTCGTACTCGCTGGCTTCTGTCGGATACAGGCCGGCAACCACCTGCGGCTGGATTTCCTTGAAACCCGGCTAGGCCTGGGTGGCGGTGGCCGCGGCGCCGCCGGTTCCTGTCTTGACCAGGGTCACGGTGTCACCGACGCGGGCGGCCTGCAGCTCCTTGATGCCGGCGATGATGAAACCGACCTCACCCGCCTCCAGCGAGGTGCGCTGTTCGGTGTGCGGCGTGAACACCCCGAGTTGCTCGGCGTTGTAAGTGGCCTCGCTGGCCATCAGCTTGATGCGCTCGCCTTTGGCCAGGCGGCCATCCACCACGCGCACCAGCATGACCACGCCGACATAGGCGTCATACCAGCTGTCAACAATCATGGCGCGCAGCGGCCCGCCGGGGTCACCCTGGGGCGCGGGCATGCGGGCCACCACGGCTTCGAGAATCTCGTCAATGCCCATGCCGGTTTTTGCGCTGCAGGGAATCGCGTCGGTCGCGTCGATGCCGATCACGTCCTCAATCTCCTGCTTGGCGTTGTCCGGATCGGCCTGCGGCAAATCCATCTTGTTGAGCACCGGCACCACGGTCACGCCGAGATCCAGCGCGGTGTAGCAGTTGGCCACGGTTTGCGCTTCCACGCCCTGGCTTGCATCAACCACCAGCAGCGCACCTTCACACGCAGACAACGAGCGGCTCACTTCATAAGAGAAGTCCACATGGCCGGGCGTATCGATCAGGTTGAGGTTGTAAACCTGGCCGTCGAGTGCCTTGTATTTGAGCGCAGCGGTCTGCGCCTTGATGGTTATCCCACGCTCCCTTTCCAGATCCATCGAATCGAGCACCTGCGCGCTCATCTCGCGATCCTGCAAACCACCGCAACGCTGAATGATGCGATCCGCAAGCGTGGACTTGCCATGATCAATGTGCGCAATGATGGAAAAATTTCTGATGTGATTCATCAAAGGGAACGCCTAAGTGCTTGAAAGTATTGCAAAGAGCCTGATGCTCATTTGCAAAAGACATAAAAAAGGGCGCGTCACTTGTGACGCGCCCTGAACCAACAATCTATGGCAACTGCGATAGTTGGAAGCTTCATTGTAGGCAAAAAGCCAGCGGCGCATAGCCCGGGATTTGGCAATTTTCTCCCGTTGCAAGGCAGCAACATGAAACTTATAAACAGCTTATTCACAATTTTCTAAGAAAGACTCTGGACAACTTGTGGGTGATATGTGGATCAGCAGTGAATGGAGTGAATTCATGCCAGGACAGATTTTTTTTGACGCTTGATATACAGGAATCAAGCCAAACAGAGCATTCATTCTAACAAAACACGTCCTTAGGCTGGCCAGAAAGTTAGTGCGTGCAAACATATTCACGCGGCGCAGGGGCAGAAAAATATTTTTCTTTTTTTAGCTGTGCCCTCGTTTCAAACAAAACCCCCAACCCGATCAGGGTATGGGGGCTGTTGTCACAAGCCGGCAGCTTGCTGGCGCTGCAGGGCTTTCAGTCAGCTAGCGCGCGGGACGGATCAGGGCGTATTGCGTCCATTCGCCCCGCCTGAACAGGACATTGATGGCCTTGCCTTTTTCCATCCTGGCGAGCGCGGCTTCAAAATCCTTGATGCTGGTGATCTCCGTGTTCGCGATGGCCAGGATCACGTCGCCCTCGCGCAAGCCGGCGCGGGCTGCGGCGCCTTCGCTGGCATCCACCTTGACGCCCCCCTTGAGCTTGAGCTCTTTCCTGAGCGCGTCGGGCAGTTCGCTGACCACCAGCCCCATGGCCCGGGCCGGGCCGGCCACCGGTGGTTTGGTTTCCGGCGCCTGCGCCTTGCGCGGGGATTTTTCCGCCTCCACTTCGCCGATGATGACGCTCAGGTCACGGCTGGCACCGCGCCGGAACACGGTCACCGTGGCCTTGGTGCCCGGCTTCACATTGCCGACCAGCCGCGGCAGATCGGTGGCCCTCTCGATGGTTTTGCCCTCGAATTTGATGATGATGTCACCAGCTTCCACGCCGCCTTTTTCAGCGGGCGAACCGGCTTCCACGCCGCGCACCAATGCGCCCTGCGGTTTGCCCAGCCCGATAGACTCGGCCACATCCTTGCTGACCTGGTCAATCTGAACGCCGATCTTGCCGCGTGTGACCTTGCCCGTACTGCGCAACTGATCGGCAACCCGCGTCGCCTCGTCAATGGGAATGGCAAAAGAAATCCCCTGAAAACCACCGGAGCGCGAGTAGATCTGGCTGTTGATGCCGACCACCTCGCCGCGCATGTTGAGCAGCGGGCCCCCCGAGTTGCCGGGATTGATGGCCACATCGGTCTGGATAAAAGGCAGGTAATCGCCGGTGTCGCGCTGCTTGGCGCTGACGATACCGGCGGTCACGGTATTTTCCAGGCCAAAAGGCGAACCGATGGCCATGACCCATTCTCCGACCTTGAGCCGGCTGATATCGCCGATCTTCACCGCCGGCAGCCCTGTCGCCTCGATCTTGACCACGGCCACATCGGTGCGCTTGTCGCTTCCAATGATTTTGGCCTTGAACTCGCGCTTGTCGGTGAGCGTGACCACCACTTCATCGGCGCCTTCGACCACGTGGGCGTTGGTCATGACCAGCCCATCGGCCGTCAGAATGAACCCCGAGCCGACACCGCGCGGCTGGTCTTCATCAGGCAGCGAACGGTCGGGGCGCGGAGCGCGCGGCATGTTGGGCGGCACCGGAATGCCAAACCGGCGGAAGAATTCGAGCATCTGCTCGTCCGCATTGCCCGACGCCCCTGCCTTGACTTTTTCAAGCGTGCGGATGTTCACGACGGACGGCCCGACCGCTTCCACCAGGTCCGTGAAATCCGGCAGATTGCGCACCTGCGCCACCGCCGGCTGGACGGGCACCAGGCTCAGGGTGGCTCCCAGCGCCAGCACCCCGGCGGTCACATAGGCACGGTATGGTTTCCAGTTCAATGTATGCATCATCAGCCTTTGAGAAATGATTGGGCGAAAGCGGCAGGTCGGCAAAACAGGCCCACCGGGGCCGACCGGCAAACGCGTGGCGCCGGCGAGTCCCCGGGGACATGGGGCATTATTTGCGGCGTTCAAGACTGTCGGCAAACTGCGCCAGCGTCGCCATGGGCACTTCACCGATCACGGTCAGCCACCACGCATCCAGGCGCCGCGTCAGGGATTGGGTCGCCCCCATGGTCAGGCGCGACTCCTGAACATGACGCCGGGCGTCAAACGGCTCCACAAAAATCGATACCGACGCGAGCCCGTCTGAAAACACCCATTGCATGGGCTCATCCCCCGCTCGTGCGCCGCGCGGCCGCTTGTGGCAACTCATGGGCTGGAAACCCGCCACCGGCTTTTTCAGCGCCCAGCCTTCGGCACTGGCCGTGGTTTTCACCAGGCCGGGCTTTTCAACCCGGTAGCCGTCGACCTTGTTCATCATCTGCACAAGTTTTTCAATCTTGACAGGCACATCGAACTGCAGCTCCGAGAATGCCGCCTGTTCCAGGATATTCCCGTCCGCGTCCAGCGTCTGCAGCTTGACGACCAGACCCTTTTTTTGCTCAGCCCAAATCCGGTACCCAAAACGCATCGCGTCTTTCGGGATCAGCGAGATCACATCGGTATCCACACCGGCGACGCGCTCATGGCCCTGTTGCCGCGCCTGGTAAAACTCGCCGATGTGGCTGCCGGTGGACTGCAGCATGGCAGGAAAAAGCCCCAGTGACTCGCGCTTTTCAGTGCGCACCACTTTTTCCTCCGGCAGGAAGGTCACGACCTGGTCGTTGTGGCGAAAGGTGGATCGGGGCGGACCGGTCAACGTATCCACCCGCTCCATCTGCTGGGTTCCGTCGCAGACGTGCCAGATCCTGGCGCTGGACATCGCCCCACCTGAGGAAACCACAAACGTGCCGACATAGGAGCGATTGCGCGATGCCTCGTGCATGCGCATCAGCCATTCATTGATATTTTTCGACTCGACAAGCTGCGCGGGTGCAGCCGGAGGCGTCCCGGTGGTTTGCGCTGCTATGTAATGCGTAGCAAACAACGTACAACCGGCGAGGGCTAGAAGGCGAAAAGGCTTGAAATTCATGCTGAAAGCGGCGTGGGGTTCATGCGCGGTGCAAATACCTGGCGACCTAGCGGCGTTCGCCTGCGGGAGCTTCAAAGGTTGCGTTGCGCAAAAAACCGGAAGGCATCTGCAGGGCGGAGGTGCCGCCAAACTGCTTGTGCTCGGCCAGCAGCTCCTGCAGGCGGGCATCCCGCACCACCGGCCCCTGCGATGACATCACCAGCACCTGCTGCGGAGCCCCGGCGCGGGCCAGTTGAGGCGCAGCCGAAGGCGCCAGCAAGCCGGAAGATCCGGCCGTCCACGCCACCGCGACCACGGCGGCCGCCGAAGCAAAACCGGCCGCCAGTTTCCAGCGGAAACTCCCGTCATTGGCCGCCTCACGCCGGCTCAAGGGCACAGGCGCTTGTTCCAGCGGGCCAGCGTGAATGGCCGGCTCCTGATCGAGACGTGCACGCAGGCGCGCCAGGAAGGCAGCATCGGAAACCCCGGACACCAGGCCGGGCGAGCGCAATACGTCGCCAATCAAATGGTAGCTGCCCCACCGCGCAAGCGCGTCCTCATCGGATGTGCACACCGCGAGCACGCCAGCACATTCCCCGCTGGCCAACTGACCATCAGCCAGGGCGGAAATCAATTCAAGGTCTTGCGTTGTCGGTTTCATGGTGTTTGGGCTGCTTGCGCATGCCGGTCAATTATTTGCTCTCTGCCCTGGGCCATCTCACGGTGCTGCCCATACCCTGTGCCGCCTACCAGCGCTTGCCGGACTGGTTTTCCAGCAGCGGCTTGATCTTTGCAGAAATCGCTTCCCGGGCCCTGAAAATCCGGGACCGCACGGTGCCTATCGGACAATTCATCAACTCGGCGATTTCTTCATAACTCAAACCTTCGATTTCCCGCAGGCTGATGGCCTGGCGCAGTTCCTCGGGCAAAGCGTCCATGGCCGAATTGACCATCTGGGCAATTTCCTTGCTGGCGAGCACGGCATCGGGGGTTTCTGAACTGGTTAGTTCGTTTTCCAGCGGGGAAGTTTCATCGCTTTCGTCGCTTTGCCCGGATTTGAAGGCATTTTCAGACACCGTGGGATTGCGCTTCAAGTCCATCAGCGATTTTTTGGCCGTGTTGACGGCAATCCGGTAAAGCCAAGTGTAGAACTGGGCCTCGCCCCTGAACTGGGCCAGCGCGCGATAGGCCCGGATAAAGGTTTCCTGGGCGATGTCCTCCACCAGGTCCACATCACGCACCATGCGTCCGATGAGCCGCTGGATGCGGCGCTGGTATTTGATGACCAGCAGCTCAAACGCTTTCTGGTCGCCCGCCACGCTGCGCTCGACCAGCAGGGCATCGCTGTCGCTGGCCGTCACCGGCGGGGAAGAGGGAATATCGGCGCTCATGGATAAAGGCGTGGCGGATCGGTGTCGACGGGAAAATCCGCTGCGTCAAAAGGGATGGCGCCCGGCCCATCAGGCGGCGCGGCAGCAGGTGATGCCTTGCGCCGCGAATATACCGCACGGCGCAAATCCATCCAGCGCTCCGGCATGGCAGCGCGATGGGCCCAGAGCCACAGGGTGGCGTGATCCTGGTTCTCCAGCCTGAGCAGCAGCACGCGCTGAAAATCAAGGACCACCGACAGCGCAAGCACCGGCGTGCCCGAGCGATAACCGGGACTTTCCCAGTGCCACACCTGCCCGTCCCAGCGCACCTGCCCGGATGGCGCATGACGCCACCCTGACCACGCCGCTGCAGCAGCCGTGAGCAGCGCCAGCACGGCCACGCCCAGCCGCCAGTCCAGGCGGGGCGCGCTCACCGCCCATAACAAGGTCACGGCCAGGCCGGCGAACCAGAGCGCAACCAGCACCCGGCCCTGAAAGCGCGAACGCCCCAGCGGATAAACAACCGATGGGGCGTTATGCATGAGCAGGCAGTGAAGTGATGGCGCTGGATGCTGAAGGCGAAACAGGAAAGGGCATCAGGCCCGCTGGAACACCAGCGTGCCGTTGGTGCCGCCAAAGCCGAAATTGTTCTTGACGGCAACGTCAATCTTCACATCACGCGCCGTGTTGGCGCAGTAGTCCAGATCGCACTCCGGGTCCTGGTTGAAGATGTTGATCGTCGGCGGAATTTTCTGGTGATGCAGGGCCAGCACGGTGAATACGGATTCAATGCCGCCGGCCCCGCCCAGCAAGTGGCCGGTCATGGACTTGGTCGAGCTGACCACCAGTTTCTTCGCATGGTCACCAAACGCCGCCTTGATGGCATTGGTTTCATTGAGGTCACCCAGTGGCGTGGAGGTTCCATGCGCATTGAGGTAGCCGACCTGGTCGGCATTGGTACCGGCATTTTTCAGGGCCATGACCATGGAACGGCGCGGGCCGTCCACATCCGGCGCCGTCATGTGATACGCGTCGGCACTCATGCCGAAGCCGGTGAGTTCGGCATAAATCTTCGCGCCGCGTGCCTTGGCATGTTCGTATTCTTCCAGCACCAGCACACCGCTGCCCTCGCCCAGCACAAAGCCGTCACGATCCTTGTCCCAGGGCCGTGACGCGGTAGTGGGATCGTCGTTGCGGGTGGACAGGGCGCGCGCCGCGGCAAAGCCACCCATGCCCAGCGGCGACACCGTGGCTTCTGCACCGCCGGCGACCATCACGTCGCAATCCCCATGTTCGATCATGCGCGCCGACAGGCCGATGGCATGCAGGCCCGTGGTACACGCCGTCACCACGGCGATATTGGGGCCCTTGAAACCGAACTTGATGGACACGTGGCCGGAGATCATGTTGATGATGGATGCCGGCACAAAAAACGGCGAAATGCGGCGCGGGCCGCGATTCACCAGTTCGGCGTGGGTCTGCTCGATCATGGGCAGACCGCCAATGCCGGAGCCGATGTTGCAGCCGATGCGTGTGGCCTGCTCCGCACCCAGCGCATCACCCGTGGGCAATCCGCTGTCGGCCACGGCCTGGCAGGCTGCCGCCAGCCCGAGGTGGATGAAGCGGTCCATGTGACGCGCTTCCTTTTCCGGGATGTAATCCGCGATGTTGAAGCCCTTGACCTCGCCTGCGAACTTGCAGGCGAAATTACTTGCGTCAAATTGCGTGATCAGGTCAATGCCCGGCTTGCCAGCCAGCAAGTTGGCCCAGGAATCGGCCACGGTGTTTCCCACCGGGCTGATACATCCCAGACCTGTCACAACGACGCGACGACGGCTCATGCGTGAATCCTGAATTAGTTCCAGTCAAGCCGCGGCCGGCTTGACGGGCGAGATGACAAAAGACCGGGGGTCTTCAGGCTTTTTGATGGGTGTTGGCGTAGTCGATCGCGTTCTGCACGGTGGTGATTTTTTCGGCGTCCTCGTCAGGAATCTCGATGCCGAATTCATCTTCCAGAGCCATCACCAGTTCGACGGTGTCAAGCGAGTCGGCACCCAAATCGGCCACAAAGGCTTTTTCGTTGGTGACCTGGCCTTCTTCCACGCCAAGTTGCTCGGCAATGATTTTCTTAACACGTGATTCGATATCGCTCATAAGTCCCTCTGAGGGTTGTAAATTAATCCGTGATTTTAGCGTGTTGGGGGTGATTCCCCAACTTGCCAGCCGGACGGATAAAACCCGGCTTGTGCTCCAGCCTGTGCCGGCCCCTGCCTCATCCCATTATTCATGATCCGGATGACGCCTGGCAGCCAGCGTGGCTGAAGGCGTGCTCACATATACATGCCGCCGTTGACGTGGAGTTCCTGCCCGGTGATGTAGCCGGCCTGCGGGCTGGCCACAAAAGCCACCGCGTGCGCAATATCCTGGGGTTTGCCGAGATGGCCCAGCGGAATCTGCCCGAGCAGCGCCTTTTGCTGCTCTTCCGGCAGGCCGGCGGTCATGTCGGTTTCAATGAAGCCGGGAGCCACGCAGTTGACGGTGATGTTGCGGCTGCCGAGTTCGCGGGCCAGCGCGCGCGTCATGCCGGCCACGCCGGCCTTGGCCGCCGCGTAATTGGCCTGCCCCGCGTTGCCGGACGCACCCACCACCGAGGTGATGCTGATGATGCGGCCATAACGCTGCTTCATCATGGTGCGCATGACCGCGCGGCTCATGCGGAACACGGCCTTCAGGTTGGTGTCCAGCACCGCATCCCAGTCCTCATCTTTCAGGCGCATGGCCAGCATGTCGCGCGTGATGCCGGCATTATTGACCAGCACCTGCAGGCCGCCATGCTCTTTCGCGATGGCGTCGATCAACGCCTCGGCCGCGGCTGCGTCGTTCACATTGAGATTCTTGCCGGAACATCCGGGAAAAGCTGCCAGCGCCTGGCCAATCTTCGCGGCGCCCTCGTCGGTGGTGGGGGTGCCGATGACCTTCAGTCCCCGCTGCGCCAGTTCCAGGGCAATCGCCGCGCCAATGCCGCGTGAGGCACCTGTGACCA
>CBFGNA010000016.1:0-13987 GCA_965650045.1 uncultured Polaromonas sp. | reverse complement strand
CGAACAGGGCATGACCAATGTCGTCGCATCCGGCTGGTACGGCATGATGGTTCCGGGTGGCACCTCACGCCTGGTGATGGCCCGCCTGCAGGCGGAGATCAACCGCGCGCTGTCGGACCCCGAAGTCCGGCAAAAATTCCTGTCGCAGGGACTGGAGCCGCGCGGCGGAACACCTGCGGAGTTCCAGGCCTTCATCGACAGCGAAACCCGCAAGTGGACCGCGGTGATCCGCCAGTCGGGCATCAAGGGTGAATAAGGTGTCCCGGCTGTTGCTGGCCATCCTCACCTGCGCACTGCTGCAGGCCTGCGCACACGCACCCGGCGGCTCGCCGCTGCTGCGCCAGACCGCTTTCGGCCCCGTCACCGGCAGCGACGACTCAGCCGCCAGCGGTACGCTGTCATGGAAAGGGGTTCCCTTCGCCAGTCCGCCTGTCGGCGAGCTGCGCTGGAGGGCGCCGCTCCCGCCCCAGCCCTGGACCGGCGTGAAGACTGCAACGGCATTCGCGCCGGCCTGCGTTCAGACCGGCCGGCTGTATGGTCCGGGCCAGAACAACCGCTACGACGCCACCATCGGCGGCACCCTGGGCCAGACGCTGGGCGCCGAAGATTGCCTCTACCTGAACATCTGGCAACCTTCGGCCCCGTCGGCCAGGCCGCGACCGGTCATCGTCTGGGTGCACGGCGGCAGCAACATCACCGGCTATACGGCCGACCCGGTGTATGACGGCGCCCATCTCGCCCGCACGGCCGATGCCATCGTGGTCTCGGTCAACTACCGTCTCGGCATCTTCGGTTTTCTCGAACTGGCCGCCCTGAAAACCGGCAACGCGGCCGACGACTCCGGCAATTTCGCGTTGATGGACATCGCCCGGTCGCTGGAGTTTGTGCAGAACAACATCGCCGCTTTTGGCGGTGACCCGGCGCGCGTGACGCTGATGGGGCAATCAGCCGGCGCCGTCAATGTGTATGCCTTGCTGGCCTCGCCGATGATGGCCGCCCGGCCGAAGCCGCTGTTCCATCGCGTCGTTGCCCTCAGCGGCGGCATTTCCTCGGCAGCCACTCTTCCGCCCGGCTCGATACCGGGTGTGTTGCCGCTGGCCGTCTGGTCGGCCCGCGGCCATGCGCTGCTCACGCAGTCGTTGCTGGCGGACGGGACCGCGGCCGACGAAGCCGCGGCCAAAGCCCTTGCGGCCCAGCGCACACCGGCCCAGCTCGCCGCCTATTTGCGCGGCAAATCCCCGGACGAACTGCTGGGCACGGTCGCCAAACGGCTGGCCCCGATGGGCATGGCGGCCTCCAACCCCATCCCCGATGGGAAGGTGGTGGTGGCCGATCCGATTGCCGGTATCCGCGCCGGGCAGTATGTGAAGGTGCCGGTCCTCGCAGGCATCACACGCGACGAAACCAAACTGTTTCCCCAGCTCTTTGCCTTGCGCCCTGCGCTGGGCGGTGTGAGCGGGCGGCTGCTGGGCGATGCAGCGGTGTTTGCGCTGGCTTCCCGTTATGACCCCGAGGCGCCGCCGGCCACCCGCATCGAAGACTGGGTGCCGCCTGCCTACCTGCCGGCGCAGACACCGGTGACAGGATTCACGGCACGCAGCGACGCGCTCAACCGCATCTGGTTTTCGGCCATCCGGGATGATGTGCTCAATGCACTGTCCTCCCGCCAGACGCCGGTATGGAACTACCAGTTCGAATGGGACGAACTGCCGGCGCCTTTCGACGTGATTTTCGGCGCGGCGCATACCTTTGACCTGCCCTTCATCTTTGGCAACTTCGGGCCGTCGCTGTATGCGCGCATCTCCTTCACCGAGGCCAACCGGCCCGGTCGGCTGGCACTGTCGGCGCAGATGATGAAAAGCCTGGGCGCGTTTGCGCACGCCGGCGATCCCAACCACCCAGCGCTGGGCGTGCGCTGGCCGGTCTGGCCGGCCCAACTGGTGTTCGATGCGGACCGCAACACCACGCACACCCATGTGCGCGCGCAGCGCGCCGCGCCCTGACCAGGACTGACTGCGCCTGCTTGGGCCTGACTGTGCGAACGGCATAGGCACAGCGTCAGGCACAGTTCCCGGTGGCGCGCCGATTCCACATCAAATCGGGGCCAGGCCCGCGTCCTTGTTACGTAGTCAGCTACTGAATTCATAGCAAGCGGGCAATTTTGGCCCACCTTTCCAGGCCGGCCCCCTTCAGGCGCAACAGGCCTGGCCGCCGCGGGCCAGCGGGAGGGTTCTTGCCTGTCGTGAATCAGGAAGTTGGCCTACACCGCCTGCCAGCCACCGCGCGGAAGCTGAAGCTTTACAGCTTGCAGAACGGGCCCTAGAACAGGCAGTGATTCCATCGCCGCTGCCTGCTGCGCCGGCACAGGTGCCCCTGCTGCTGATGCTGAACCTCATTCACCACAGGACATCCCATGCCATTCCATGACTGCCTCACGATCTCCCGGCGCGGCCTGTTGATCGCCGGGGCCGCGTCGGGCGCCGCGGCGGCAGCA
Organism: uncultured Polaromonas sp.; assembly: GCA_965650045.1. GTDB lineage: Bacteria > Pseudomonadota > Gammaproteobacteria > Burkholderiales > Burkholderiaceae_C > Polaromonas. The sequence continues at coordinate 11,493 of CBFGNA010000016.1, read as the reverse complement.
GCCACTGCGCCCAGCGTGCACAGCGCGCCTGCGCCAACCCCGTCCAGCGCGGCCTATCCCCTGACCAGGGTGACGCTGGAGGTCAACGGCCAGCCTCATCAACTCGACCTCGACAACCGCACCACCTTGCTTGACGCCTTGCGCGAAACCCTGCGGTTGACCGGTACCAAAAAAGGCTGCGACCATGGGCAGTGCGGTGCCTGCACCGTCATCGTTGATGGCCGCCGCATCAACGCCTGCCTGACGCTGGCGGTCATGCATGAAGGGGCCAGCGTCACCACCGTCGAAGGCCTGGGCACGCCGCAAAAGCTGCACCCGATGCAGGCAGCCTTTGTCAGGCACGACGGTTACCAGTGCGGTTATTGCACGCCCGGGCAAATCTGCTCGGCGGTCGCTACGCTCGATGAAATCCGGCGCGGCGTCCCCAGCCATGTCACCGGCGACCTGACGGTGCAGCCCCTGCTGTCCGCCGAAGAGCTGCGTGAACGCATGAGCGGCAACATTTGCCGCTGCGGCGCGTATTCCAACATTGTTGATGCCATCACCGAAGTGGCCGGGGGAAAGGCATGAAACCCTTCACGTACGAACGCGCACGCACGCCGGCCGAGGCGGCGGCGGCCATCGCCGCCCAGCCCGGCGCCCGTTTCATTGCCGGTGGCACCAATCTGCTCGATCTGATGAAGCTCCAGATCGAGACGCCGGGGCACCTGGTGGATGTCAACGCCCTGAACCTCGATCAGGTGCTCCCCACGCCCGAAGGCGGCCTGCGCATCGGTGCGCTGGTGCGAAACACCGATCTCGCGGCGCATGCCACCGTCCGGCGCAACTACGCCGTCCTGTCACGCGCCCTGCTGTCCGGCGCTTCGGGTCAGTTGCGCAACAAGGCCACGACGGCAGGCAACCTGCTGCAGCGCACGCGCTGCCCCTACTTTTATGACACCCAGCAAGCGTGCAACAAACGCCAGCCCGGTTCGGGCTGCAGCGCCATCGGCGGCATCACGCGCCAGCATGCCATCGTCGGGGCCAGCGACGCCTGCATCGCCACACACCCCAGCGACATGGCCGTCGCCATGCGTGTGCTCGATGCGCGGGTCGAAACGGTGCGCGCCGATGGCCGTCAGCGCGTGATACCGATTGCAGACTTTCACAAGCTGCCCGGCAGCACGCCGCATATTGAAACCGCGCTCGAAACCGGTGAGCTGATCACCGCAGTAAGCTTGCCGCCGCCCGCGAGCGGCACGCACATCTACCGCAAGGTTCGGGATCGCGCGTCCTACGCCTTTGCCCTGATCTCAGTGGCCGCCATCGTTCAAAAAGACGGCAGGGGGCAGATCGCCCTGGGCGGTGTGGCACACAAGCCCTGGCGCGTGGAGGCCGCCGAGGCCGCCATGCCCCAGGGGGCCCGAGCCGTCACGCCGCGGCTGCTCGCCGGGGCAGCGCCGACCGAACACAACGCCTTCAAACTGCCGCTGGTGGAGCGCACGCTTGCGGCCGTGCTGGCTCAGGCGAGGACAAGCTCATGAAATTCGATACCCCCGCCACCACCAACCCGATTGACCAGCTCAAGATCGTCGGCAAAGCCACCGACCGCATTGATGGGCCGCTCAAGACCACCGGCACCGCGCCCTATGCGTATGAAAGGCATGACGTCGCGCCACAGGCCGTGTACGGCCAGGTGGTTCACGCCGGCATCGCGAAGGGGCGCATCGCCTCGATGGATCTGAGCGCCGCGCGCAAGGCGCCGGGCGTGATCACCATCGTCACCGCCCGCAATGCAGGCAAGCTGGGCAAGGGCAAGATGAACACGGCCCGGCTGCTGGGCGGGCCGGAGATCGAGCACTACCACCAGGCGATTGCACTTGTCGTTGCGCACACCTTCGAACAGGCGCGCGACGCAGCCCTGCTGGTGAAGGTGCGGTACGCCCAGGCACCCGGAAAGTTCAGCCTGGCCAAAGCCCGCGACGATGCGCCGGTCGCCAAGCCGGGCGACCAGGGTCCGTCAGAGACCCGGGTCGGGGACTTCGAAGGCGCGTTTGACAGTGCAGCTGTTCAGCTAGACGTCACTTACACCACGCCCGACCAATCCCACGCGATGATGGAGCCGCATGCCTCGATTGCCGAATGGCAGGGCGAGCAACTCACCGTGTGGACCACCAACCAGATGATTGACTGGACCGTCGGTGACCTGTCCAGGACGCTGGGCATTCCCAAAGCCAGGGTGCGGCTGGTTTCGCCCTTTGTCGGCGGCGGCTTTGGCGGCAAGCTCTTCCTTCGCGCCGATGCCTTGCTGGCGGCGCTGGGCGCGAAGGCCACCGGCCAGCCGGTCAAGGTGGCGCTCGCCCGGCCCATGACCGCCAACAACACCACCCACCGCCCTGCCACCATCCAGCGCATTCGCATCGGCTGCACGCGCGACGGGAAGATCACCGCCATCGGGCACGAGGGGTGGTCGGGTGACCTGCCGGGCGGCAGCCCCGAAACCGCCGTCAACCAGACGCGTTTGCTTTACGCCGGGTCGCACCGCATGACAGCCACCCGCCTGGCCGTGCTGAACCTGCCCGAAGGCAATGCCATGCGCGCACCTGGCGAAGCACCGGGTCTGATGGCGCTGGAAATCGCGGTGGACGAGATGGCGGAGCGGCTGGGCATCGATCCCATTGAGTTCCGCACGATCAATGACACGCAGGTCGATCCCGAAAAACCTGCACGACCTTTTACCCAGCGCCAACTGATCGAGTGCATGCGCACCGGCGCCGCGAAGTTCGGCTGGGCCGCGCGCCAGGCGCGACCTGCCCAGGTGCGCGACGGCCGCTGGCTGGTCGGCATCGGCATGGCCGCGGCCTTCCGAAACAACCTCACGATGAAGTCCGGCGCACGCATCCGTCTGGACACCCGCGGCCGGGTCACGGTGGAGACCGACATGACCGACATCGGCACCGGCAGCTACACCATCATTGCGCAAACGGCAGCCGAGATGCTGGGAGTCACGCTGGACAAGGTGTTTGTGCGGCTCGGGGACTCCGCTTTTCCCGTGTCGTCGGGCTCCGGTGGCCAATGGGGCGGCAACAGCTCCACCGCCGGCGTGTACGCCGCCTGCATGAAGATGCGTGAAGCCATCGCCAGCAAAGCCGGCATGTCAGCTTCAGACGCGGTATTTGCAGACGGCCTGGTTCAGGCGAGCGGGCGCAGCATGACGCTGGCCGAAGCCGCCGGGGCGGCGGGCCTGGTGGCGGAGGACAGCATCACGTTTGGCGACCTCGGCAAAAAAGCCCAGCAGTCCACCTTTGGCGCGCATTTTGTCGAGGTGGGCGTTGATGCGGCCACGGGCGAAATCCGGGTGCGCCGCATGCTGGCCGTGTGCGCAGCGGGCCGCATCCTCAATCCCAAGTCGGCACGCAGCCAGGTGATCGGCGCCATGACCATGGGTGTGGGCGCGGCACTGATGGAAGAACTTGCCGTGGACGAACGTCACGGTTTTTTCGTCAACCACGATCTGGCCGGTTATGAAGTACCGGTGCACGCCGACATTCCGCACCAGGAGGTTGTTTTTCTAGACGAGACCGATCCCATGTCCTCGCCCATGAAAGCCAAAGGCGTCGGCGAGCTTGGCATCTGCGGTGTCGGCGCCGCCATTGCCAACGCCGTCTACAACGCCACGGGCATCCGCGTGCGGGACTACCCCATCACGCTGGACAAGCTGCTGGACAAACTGCCTGCGGTGGCTTGAGCGCGGCATGACCGGCGCAAGCCCGGCGGCCGCTCATCCCTGTTCGGTCCGGGCCGCGAGCAGCTGCCGGAAATGCAGGCTCATGCGTTCTGCATCGGCCTTCAGGTCAGTGAACAGCTCGAAAGCACCCACGGCCTGGCCCACCGCCATCGCGCCGCCGTCCATGGTGCGGCAGCCCGCGGCCCGCGCCGCCTGAAGCAGGCCGGTGTTGATTGGAAAATAGACGATTTCCGAGACCCACAACGAGGGCCGCAGCAAGCTGGCCGGCAGCGGCAGGCCGGGTAATTTGTCCATGCCGGTGGGTGTGGCGTGGATCAAACCCGTGGCGCCGTCGAGCGCCTGTGCCACAGCGTTGCAGGCCAGCACGCGCTGGCCAAAGCGGGCGCTCAATGCCTCGGCAAGCGCGCCTGCGCGCACGCCATCGGTATCCACGATGCGCAGTTGGGCGGCACCTCCACGCAACACCGCGTCGGCAATCGCCGAGCCTGCACCGCCCGCGCCCAGCAGCACCACGCAGCCGAGGTCGGCATCCGGAAGCGAGCGGCGCAAACCCCAGGCCCAGCCTGAACCATCGGTGTTGTGCCCCACCATGCGGCCACCGCGGATCACCACCGTGTTCACCGCGCCCATGGCCTCGGCTTCGGGTGACAGGTCGTCCAGCAAAGGCAGCACCGCCTGTTTGCAGGGATATGTGATGTTCAGTCCGGCAAACCCCATGATGCGTGCCGAGGCCAGCAGGGCCGGCAACTGCTGCACCGCACCGGCCGTCCGGTCCAGATCGATCAACTGGTAATGCAGACGCAAGCCGTGGTGGCGCGCTTCTTCTTCCTGCATGGCGGGCGTGAGCGAACGCTGGATACCGGCGCCGATCAGGCCGACCAGCAGCTTGCCGCCGGCCGCGTTCATCGACGCGGTGTTTATGTGAACCGAAGTCATCGTCAGAGGGTTAGATTTGGAAGGCATTCCACACCATCAGACGCCCGGCGCTGCTCAGGCCCGTTTCCTGAACATGGCTGACGCACCGCTCGCCGCGCGAATCTCGTCGGCCGTGGCCAGCAAAGCTTCCGACAATTCCTCCATGCGTGCCTCGGTCAGGCGCACCAGCGGGCCGGCGATGGTGACCACGCCTATCGCACCCGTGGGTGACATCACCGGTGCGGCCATCGCGGTCATCTGCGGTGCAAACACTTCGCTGATCATGCTGAAGCCGCGCTTGCGTGCTGCCTGCACATAGGCCAGCAGCGCCTTGATGGTGGTCGGGGCGTTGGGGCCAAAGTCTTTGGGCAAAGCAAAACCCTGCCTGGCAACGAGGCGAATCGCGTCTTCGTCGCTCATGGTTGACAACCAGGCGTGGCCGGCGGAGCTGCACGAGAGGGGCACCGACAGGCCCATGTCGGGGTCATAACGCAGGCCGCGCCGGGCGCCCTGCGCCTTGGCGACAAAGGTGAGGTCGTCACCATCGACCACGGCCAGGCGCACCAGTTCGCCCGATTCTTCAGCCAGGCTGTCGAGCAGCGGCTGCGCGACATCGACCACACCCGAGGCACTCAAAAAGCCCAGGCCCAGCGAAACAAGCTTGATGGTCAGAACGTATTCGCCCTGCTCACGCACCTGGCGCACATAACCACAGCGGCACAGCTCGGCCAGCAGGCGGTGGGTGGCGCTGAGCGGCATGTCGATGGTGGCGGCCAGCATGGAGACGGTTTGCCCCTCGGGGTGCACGGCCAGATGCTCCAGGGTCTTGAAGCTTCGTTCGAGAAGGGTACTCATGGAAAAACGATTTTTGTAGGCACAGGCATGGCGGTATTTGGCCACGCTTGGCGGCTGGTTCAAACACAAAATGATAATGGTTTTCCATAATGGAAAGACTTTCCAATTTAATTGATGATCCATCGTTCCCCCCTTAAGGTGGTGCGCTGATGGGCGCTACCTGTTTGCTCACTTTCCACTATTCATCCGAGACAAAAGGACCCTTCCATGACGTCGATGCCCTCCCTCCGTTTGACCCGCCGCACCCTCGCCCTGGCCGCAGCCGCCCTGTTGGGTCTGCCTGCCGCTGCCATGGCGCAGGACATCCAGGAACGCACCATCAAGTTCGGCCACCTGAACAATCCCGACCACCCCACCAGCCTGGGCGTGCGCAAGTTCGCCGAGATCGTCGCCGCCAAGACCGGCGGCAAGATCAAGGTGCAGGAATTCGCGGCCTCCCAGCTCGGCAACGAGCTGCAGCAGCAATCGGCGCTGCAGGGCGGCGTGCAGGAAATGCTGGTCGCCTCGACCACGTCCCTGAACGGCATCGTCAAGGAATTCGGCCTGCTCGACTTTCCCTTCCTTTTTGCCAATGCGAAGCAGGCTGACGCGCTGGTTGACGGCCCGCTGGGCAAGATGCTCAGTGCCAAACTGCCGGAAAAAGGCGTGGTCGTCCTGGGCTTTTTTGACCTGGGCTTTCGCAACGTCACCAACAGCAAGCGCCCCATCATGAAGGGCTCCGATCTGGAAGGTCTGAAGCTGCGCGTGATCCCGAACCCGGTGTTCCTCGAAACCTTCAAGACCTTCAAGGCCAACCCCGTTCCCATGCCCTTCGCCGAGCTGTACGGCGCGCTTGAGAGCAAGGCGGTGGATGGCGAGGAAAACCCCTTCGCGGTCATCGCATCCAGCAAGTTCTACGAAGTGCAGAAGTACGTCAGCGGCACCAATCACGTTTACGCCACCAACCCGATCCAGATCAGCAAGCGCTTCTGGGACCGGCTCTCGGCCACCGAGCAGAAAATTCTGGCGGACGCCGCCATCGAAGCACAGAACTGGCAGCGCGTGGTCAGCCGTGAAGTCTCGGCCAAGGCCCTGGGCGAGCTGACGGCCAAAGGCATGCTCTACAACGACGTTCCGCCCGCCGAACTCGCGAAGATGCGCGCCGAAGTGCGTCCCGTCTATGACAAGTTCTCCGCCGCCTATGACCCGGCCATCGTGACCCTCTTCAAGTCCGAGCTGGAGCGCGTCGCCAAGTTCTGATGGTGAAGTTCTGAGCACCATGAAAATACTTGTCCTTCACGGGCCGAACCTGAACCTGTTTGGCCGCCGCGAGCCACATATCTACGGCACCACGACGCTCGCGCAGATCAACGACATGCTGGCAAAACTGGCCGGGGAGATGGGCGTCACGCTCGAAACCCTCCAGTCCAACCATGAAGGCGCGCTGATTGATTTCCTGCACGAGCACATCGACACGGCGCAGGGCGCGCTGGTCAACCCCGCCGGGTTGACACAACATGGCGTGCCGCTGCATGACGCCATCAAGGCCATGCCCTTCCCGGTGATCGAGGTGCACATGTCCAACCTCGCGACACGTGAGCCCTGGCGCCACCATTCGATCATCTCGCCGGCTGTGAAGGGCACGATCCAGGGCTTCGGCCCGCGCTCCTACCTGCAGGGCCTGCGGGTCGTGACCGAGATCGCGCGTGAAGCGCAGGCCCTTGCCGCGCCAAACTGACATGGACAAGTTTGCCGACAAGGCCTGCAAGGGCATCGAGTTCCTGATCGCGCTCGGCCTGGCCATCATGGTCGTGCTGGTTTTCGGCAATGTCGTGTTGCGCTACGGCTTCAACTCGGGCATCACAGTGTCCGAAGAAGTGTCGCGCTGGCTCTTCATCTGGGGCACCTTCCTCGGCGCCCTCGTGGCGCTTCGTGAACACGGTCACCTTGGCGTTGACATGGTGGTCGAGCGGCTGCCAGTTGTCGGCAAGAAGATCTGCCTGATCGTCGGCCACGTACTGATGATCTTCATTGTGGTGTTGCTGGCCATGGGCAGCTGGGAGCAGGTCAAGATCAACTGGGACGTCACGGCGCCGACCACCGGCTGGACCATGTCCATCGTCTATCTCTCGGGCCTCGTGTTCGGCGTGCTCGCGTGCGGCCTGCTGCTGCTGGACTTGTGGAAGGTCGTCAGCGGCCAGCTGGCGGACGACCAGCTTGTCATGGTGCAGGAGTCGGAAGAGGCGGTGCAGCTCAAGCAGGTGCTGGACGATGCGCGCGACACAGACAAGATTGCCGGAGCGCGCTCATGACCATTGCCATCTTCATCGGTTCGCTGCTGGCCGCCATGGCCCTGGGCATCCCCATTGCGTTTGCGCTGCTGGCCAGCGGTGTCGCGCTGATGTGGCATTTGCAGCTGTTTGATTCGCAGATCCTGGCGCAGAACCTGGTCGGTGGCGCCGACAGCTTTCCGCTGCTGGCCGTGCCCTTCTTCATGCTGGCCGGCGAGATCATGAACGTCGGCGGCCTGTCGCGCCGCATCGTCAACCTGGCGCTGGCGCTGGTCGGCCACGTCAAGGGCGGGCTGGGCTACGTCACCATCATGGCGGGTTGCCTGCTCTCGGCGCTGTCGGGCTCGGCCGTGGCCGATGCGGCGGCGCTCACCGCGCTGCTGCTGCCGATGATGGTCAAGGCCGGGCACGAAAAGGCGCGCGCCGGTGGCCTGATCGCATCCGTGGGCGTGATCGGCCCCGTGATCCCGCCCAGCATCGGGCTGGTGATCTTCGGCGTGGCGGCCAACGTGTCGATCTCCAAGCTCTTCTTCGCGGCCGTTGTGCCGGGCCTGCTGATCGGCGGCGCGCTCTGGTTCACCTGGGCCTGGCTGGTGCGGCGCGAGGCCATCGTGCCGCCGCCGCGCAAAAGCGGCGCCGAGATCATGAAGGCTTTCCGCGACGCCACCTGGGCGCCGTTTCTCCCGGTCATCATCCTGGTCGGCCTGCGCATGGGCGTGTTCACGCCGACCGAGGCCGCCGTGGTGGCCGCCGTCTACGCCCTGTTTGTTTCCACCGTCATCTACCGCGAACTCAAGCTGTCGCAGCTCTACGATGTGTTCGTGGCGTCGGCCAAGACCAGCGCCATTGTCATGTTCCTGATCGCGGCGGCCATGGTCAGCGCCTGGCTGATCACTGTGGCCAACCTGCCGGCCATGGTGGTGGAACTGCTCAAGCCTTTCATGGGCAGTCCCATTTTGCTGATGTTCGCCATCATGGTGCTGGTCATGGCTGTCGGCACGGCGATGGACATGACGCCCACCATCCTGATCCTGACGCCGGTGCTGATGCCCGTGGTCAAGGCCGCAGGCATAGACCCGGTTTACTTTGGCGTGCTGTTCATCATCAACAACTCCATCGGGCTGGTGACGCCGCCTGTGGGCACGGTGCTCAATGTGGTGGCGGGTGTCGGCAAGATCAGCATGGACGATGTCACCAAGGGGGTCATCCCGTTCATGATCGCCGAGTTCGCGGTGATGTTCCTGATGGTGCTTTTCCCCAAACTGGTCACCGTCCCAGCGAGCTGGTTTTACTGAGGTTCGACGACATGGCACTTTTAGGCAATGCGGCAGTCGCCATGTGGTGGGACATCCTGCCCGCGCGACGCGAGGAGTTCCAGGAGTGGCACTCCCGCGAACATTTTCCGGAACGCATGGGCATTGAAGGTTTTCTGCGCGGCTCGCGCTGGTCCAACATCGATGGAGGAACGGGATTTTTTGTGATGTACGAGCTGGCATCGTATGAAACCCTCACCTCGCCCGGCTACCTGCAGAGCCTGAACAACCCGACGCCATGGTCAGTCAAGATGATGCCGCACCACCTGAACATGGTGCGCAGCCAGTGCAAGCTGCTGAGCAGTTTTGGCGCCGGCCTGGGCAAGGCGGTGCTGACGATTCGCCTGTCACCTGCCGATGGCCAGGCAGGGCCTTTGCGGGCCTGGCTGGAAAAGCTGCTTGCCCGCCAGGCAGACAGCAGAGGCATCACCGGGGCGCACCTGCTGCAAACCAGCACGCCGGAGGCGGCCATGACACAAGAGCAAAAAATCCGGGGTGGGGATGCCGTCGCCGACTGGATTGTCTTGCTGTCATCGTATGACACAGAAGTCTTGCAACACACCCTGGCGAACGAGCTGTCACCGCAGAGCCTCAAGGCTGCGGGCGCCCTTTCGGCCATGACACACGACATCTACGCGCTCTCGTATTCACTGGGGACGCATGACTTGCAACCTGCCGCGCACGGCGGGGCGGCGTAAGTCCCTGCCAATCCAGTTTCTTTTCTTTCAGCCACGGGGACAGGTCAGCAGCGCCTCGACCCTGTCCGAATGGCCGCCGCCGGGGAAGGACTGACCGCGCCGTACCCGTCACTCGACAGTCACGCTCTTAGCAAGATTGCGGGGTTTGTGGTGATCACCTCACATCGCTTCGCGATATGAGTGCTCCCCCAAACCGCGACGCGTGCATTCGCACGCTGACCGTCATTCGACGGTCACTGATTTCGCCAGGTTGCGGGGTTTGTCAACATCCGTCCCTCTTGCCACCGCCGTGTGATACGCCAGCAGCTGCAGCGGCACCACGTGCAGCAGCGGGCTGAGTGCGCCGTAATGTTCGGGCATGCGGATCACGTGGATGCCTTCGCTGCTGTCGATGCGGCTGTCGGCGTCGGCCAGCACGTAGAGCACCCCGCCCCGCGCGCGGACTTCCTGCAGGTTGCTTTTGAGCTTTTCGAGCAGGCTGTCGTTGGGCGCGACGGTGACCACCGGCATGGCACTGGTCACCAGCGCCAGCGGACCGTGTTTGAGTTCGCCGGCCGGGTAGGCCTCGGCGTGGATGTAGCTGATTTCTTTCAGCTTGAGCGCGCCTTCGAGCGCGATCGGGTAATGCAGGCCGCGCCCCAGGAACAGCGCGTTTTCCATTTTGGCGAAGTCCTCGGCCCAGGCGATCACTTGCGGCTCCAGCGCCAGCACCGCCTGCAGCGCGGCCGGCAAGTGCCGCATGGCCTTGAGGTGGGCGGCCTCCTGTTCGTCGCTGAGCTTGCCCTTGCTTTGTGCCAGCGCCAGGGTCAGCAGAAACAGGCCCGCCAGTTGTGTGGTGAAGGCCTTGGTGGAAGCCACACCGATCTCGACGCCGGCGCGGGTGATGTAGGCCAGCTTGCATTCGCGCACCATAGCCGAGGTCGCCACATTGCAGATGGTCAGGGTCTGCGTCATGCCCAGCGACTGCGCGTGGCGCAGCGCGGCCAGCGTGTCGGCGGTTTCACCGCTTTGCGTGATGGTGACCACCAGCGACTTCGGGTTGGGCACGGAGGTGCGGTAGCGGTACTCGCTGGCGACTTCGACCTGGGTCGGAATGCCGGCAATCGCTTCGAGCCAGTACTTGGCGGCGCAGCCGCTGTAGTAGCTGGTGCCGCAGGCCAGGATCAGCACCGAGTCGATGTCCTTGAAAACGCGAAAGGCGTCGTCGCCGAACAGCTCTGGCGTGATGCCCTCCACGCCCTCCAGCGTGTCGCCGATGGCGCGCGGCTGCTCGAAAATTTCCTTTTGCATGTAGTGGCGATAAGGGCCGAGTTCGGCCGCGCCGCTGTGCGCCTGTACCGTCCTGACCTCGCGCTGCACGGCCTTGTGGTCACGGTCAATGACCCAGTACTTGCCAAGCTGGATGTCCACCAGGTCACCCTCTTCCAGATACAGGATCTGGTCGGTCACGCCGGCCAGCGCCATCGCATCACTGGCCAGGAAGTTTTCGCTCTTGTCCTTGCCAACGCCCAGGATCAGCGGCGAGCCGGCGCGCGCGCCGACCACCCGGTGCGGCTCGTCCTTGCAGAAGGCGGCAATCGCGTAGGCACCATGCAGCTGCCGCGTCGCGGCCTTGAGGGCTTCAAACAAATCGCCGTCGTACAGGCTGTCCATCAGATGCACGATGACCTCGGTGTCGGTCTGGCTGGCAAACACATAACCTTTGGCCTGCAGCG
>CBFGNA010000015.1:0-14065 GCA_965650045.1 uncultured Polaromonas sp. | reverse complement strand
GGCACCGGCCGCGAGGTCTGGGTGGCGGGGTCGGCAAACACATAAATCAGCTCGCAGGTGATGAGCAGCGCATCGCCACGAAAGATGGCGCCGGTGAAGACCATCGACGAATTGCCGATGCGCGAACATTTCAGACCGATGTCGAGCTGGTCGTCGTAACGCGCCGAGCCGTGGTACTCCACCGAGGCCTTTTTGACATACAGGTCGCCGCCCAGTTCGTGCATGGCTTCCTCGTACGGCAAGGCCAGCGCACGCCAGTAGTCGGCGACGGCGGTGTCGAAATACATCAGGTAATGCGCGTTGAAGACGATTTTTTGCATGTCCACCTCGGCCCAGCGCACGCGCAGCCGGTGGAAAAATCGGAAATCCTGTCGTTTCATGTCAGTTCACTTTATTTGGCAAAAGCGTTGCGTAGCGCATGCGCCATGTGGGCATGGGCCTGCCTGGCTTCAACAATGATGCGGCCCATCTTGATGAACTCATGGGTCACGCCGCGGTAAATCTCAAGGTCCACCGCGACCCCGGCCATGCGCAGTTTATCGGCATAGGCCACACCTTCATCGACCAGCGGGTCGCACTCGGCCAGACCGATCCAGGCCGGCGCCACGCCATCCACGTCGGGGGCCGTCAGCGGCGAAAACCGCCAGTCATCGCGGTCGGCCGGACTGCGCAAATACTGACCAAAAAAGTAATCGATGTGCGAGGCTTCCAGCACAAAGCCCTCTCCAAACCGCCGGTGCGACGGCGCATCCTGGTGCGGCGCGCAGCCAGGGTAAATCAGCAACTGCAATTCCAGCGGCATGGCCATGTCGCGCGCCTGAATCGCGCAGGCCGCGGCCAGCGTGCCGCCGGCGCTGTCGCCACCGACCGCCAGCCGGGTGGTGTCCAGGCCCTGATCGTCCGCATGAAAAGACAGCCAGGCCAGCGCGTCCCAGGCATCGTTGGCCGCCGTCGGAAACTTGTGCTCTGGCGCCAGCCGGTAGTCCACCGAGATCACCGCGCAGCCGGCCAGGTGCGCCAACTGGCGGCACAGGATGTCGTGCGAGGCGATGCTGCCGACGGTGAAGCCGCCGCCGTGGAAATACAGCAGCACCGGCAGCTTGTCATGCGACGGTGCGTAGAGGCGCAACGGCAGTGCAAACCCGTCGCGCGCCGGGATCGTGAAGTCTTCGACCCGGGCCAGTGGGGCCGGCGGGATTTCCAGCACACCGGCGCCGGCCTCGTAGGCGGCGCGCGCCTGCTGCGGGCTCAAGGTGTGCAGCGGGGGGCGTGCGGCGCGCGCCATGCGCACCAGCACGTCGCGCATGGCGGGGGTCAGCGGGTCTTGGGGAACAGCGGAATGTGTCATCAGCTCATGGGGTCTGGAGAGGCGGCGCTATCACCAAAGTGACGGCGTTCGGGATTTGCTGGGTTCTCAAAGGGCTTCCAGCCATTAAAGTAAGGTTCATCAGATCGTACAACGCTACAGAGAGACACCCCATGGCCTTCATTTATTACGTCACCCAAATCCAGTTCGAATACGGCGCGGTCAAGCTGCTCAAGCAGGAATGCGAACGTGTCGGGATCAGCCGCCCGCTGATCGTTACCGACGCCGGCGTCAAGGCCGCCGGGGTGCTGCAAAAAGCGCTGGACGCCCTGCCCGGCCTGGCCGTCACCGTATTCGACGAAACGCCGTCGAACCCGACCGAAGCCGCCGTGCGCGCCGCGGCCGCCATGTACAAGGCCAACCAATGCGACGGCCTGATCGCCGTCGGCGGTGGCTCGGCCATCGACTGCGCCAAGGGTGTGGCGATTGCCGCCACGCACGAGGGCCCGCTGACGACTTACGCCACCATCGAGGGCGGCTCGCTCAAGATCACCGACCGCGTCGCGCCGCTGATTGCTGTGCCGACCACCAGCGGCACCGGCAGCGAGGTCGCGCGCGGCGCCATCATCATCGTGGACGACCACCGCAAGCTCGGCTTTCACTCCTGGCACATCGTGCCCAAAACCGCGATCTGCGACCCCGAACTGACCTTGGGCCTGCCCGCCAGACTGACGGCCGCCACCGGCATGGACGCGATTGCGCACTGCATGGAGACCTTCATGGCGCCCGCCTTCAACCCGCCGGCCGACGGCATTGCGCTCGACGGCCTGCAGCGCGGCTGGGCCAACATTGAGCGCGCGACCAAGGACGGCAGCGACCGCGAAGCCCGCCTCAACATGATGAGCGCCTCCATGCAGGGCGCGATGGCCTTTCAGAAAGGCCTGGGCTGCGTGCACAGCCTGAGCCACAGCCTGGGCGGCGTCGATCCGCGCCTGCACCACGGCTCACTGAACGCGATGTTTCTGCCCGCGGTAATTCGTTTCAACGCCGGCGCCGAATCGATCCAGAAAGAAAAACGCCTGGAGCGCATGGCCCACGCCATGGGCCTGGCCGCCGGCAGCGATGTGGCCGAAGCGGTGCGCGACATGAATGCCCGCCTCGGCCTGCCCACCGGCCTGGCCGCCATGGGTGTGACGCGTGATCAGTTCCCCGACATCATCAAGGGCGCGATGGCCGACCACTGCCACAAGACCAATCCAAGGATTGCGACGGCGGAGGAGTATGAACAGATGTTGATGGATTCGCTTTGACGAAGCGGGACTGGCCCAAATAGGGTCAGAGTTTTTGCACTCTTCAATTAACTAGTACGCTAGTTTGTTAAGGAGACAGCTTGAAGGGCGCAGCGAAGCTTGTCTATTGCTTCCTGCATTTCACAAACATTGAAAACGCATCGGAAGATGTCGTCTACCACTGGTTTGGAACATTCTCTTTAATCCACTGCCACGCATCCTCTGGAAGCCATCCGTCTGCGGGCCCCCTCGCCGGCATGATCAAGAGCCGATCAGTTTGAAAGATTAAAGGAAGCAGCTTCGGCCTCAATTCAATGAGCGCGTCATGCCGCAACACTAACCACGTGTTTCCAATGTAGTGGCTCCACTTATATGATTTGCGCAACTCGTCGAAGAATGGCGTGTATTTTTCAACCGGCTGTTTCAGATCGTAAGTAACTATGTATGCGAATGGATCTTGGAGTGGCATTACGCATTGCCCTCCTTGTAATGTGGCAATTGACCTATCGGAGGCTCCGGCGCTGTAACTGGCGGCAATGCGTTGAGATCATCGCCCGTAATAAGACGGCTTTCAGTTCCAAATAACTTCATAGCGGCAAACTGGACGTGCGACTCCTCGCTGAAAACAAGATTTTGTGGATACGCGATCACAAGCCAAACTACCGTTACGAAAACCACAAGAAATAAGACAACCCCAATGCAGATTGCGGCGATCTTCCATGTTTCAGACAGTCCAAACCAAGTCCCCGAACCTAAAAGAAAAGTTTCCACAATGAGTAGCGCGAGGACAAAAAAGGCGAGTGGAGAATGCGCTGCACTCACAAGGCGTGAGCGAGACGAAATCAGTGACTTAGCGGTACCTACCGCACCTTGTGGTTGCTCCGGCGTCATTTATTTCACTCCGACTGTTTGTAAGCGATCTTGATGACTTCTCGCTTTCCTGGCTAAAGGGAGCGAAGCTGGAGTGTGAGCGCCACAAAATTTGTGCATATTTGTCCCACGTATTCTGGAGCTTTGTTTATAGCAGGTCGGCTTCGCTCGGGTTGCTGCCAAGGTACCGGCTGCCTCCGCACTGAGTTTTCGTTCAGATCGCCCACACCCGCCCCATATCCGGCTTCAACAACCACTCCTGCAACTCATCCACCAGCTGCGCACTCGCCGTCACCGCCGCACGCCAGGCTTTCATGCGGCCGGCCAGGTCGGTGCCGTAGCGCATGAAGTCATTGCGGTCGGGGAGCTTGTGATTGGGCAGGCTGTGGACCCAGGCCGGGTCGGGTGCCAGCAGCACCATGTTGTCGAGGAAGTGCGTCGCACCGTGACGCCATTTCAGGCCCTTGTCGAGCCAGCCGGGCACCACCGCTTTCTGGAAGTGCGGGTACAACACCAGCCCCGCAGTTTGTAAGCCTTTTTTGCCTGTAGCCCCCGCCCCGCCTGCGTGAGCAGCTATCAATTCAGAAGCATAGTTGAGGTGCAAATGGTAGTCGGTGATGCCGCCGTCCCAGTAGGCGCCGGGTGGTGCGCCGGGAATGTCGTGCACCGAGCGCAGCATGAAGGGAATCGAACAACTGGCCTGCAGCGCCGGGTTGAAGTTTTCCTCCGTCAGGGCCACCTGGCGCGTGCGGTAGTCGCTGGTGGCAAAGGGCAACGGCGCCTGCTGACTGGAAAACACCACGCGCTCCAGCCAGGCGCCCATGGCCTTGCGGTGCACGGTGTTGGTCAGAAACGCGCCGAAATAACCGAGCGGCGTTCGAAGGCTGTGCTCGCGGCCCAGCAGGTGCCGGCCACGCGAGGTCACGATGTGCAGGCGGTAACGCGGATGCTGCAGCACTTCCTGCACGCGGCCGCCGTAAAAGGTGGCCAAACTCTGCCCGAACATTTCGCTGACCAGCCGGGCGCTGGGCCGCTTGCGGCCGGGCTCGGGCGCGAACTCCTGCGCGATGTAGTCGTCTTCCAGCCGCTGAAAAGCCTCGACCGGGTTGGCCAGGCAGGCCGTCGCCATGCGCCAGGCACCAATGGACGCACCGACCAGATGCACCGGCTGGTTCGAGGCGGCCAGCCATTCGCCAAAAATGAAGCGGTCCAGCGGCCCAAGCACCAGCCCTTTCGGCCCGCCGGCCGCACCCGGCACCACGCGCACGTCCTGCGGCTGCAGGCCGTGTTCGGCCAGGTGCTGGCGTGCGGTGGGGCCGGCGTAGATGCGGAGGGCCTGCATGAATGTCTTCAGTTTGCTATGGTTTCAGGAGCTGCTGGCGCACGCCAGCCGTGGGCGGAAGGCCTATTTGACCATGCAAGTTCCGGTCCAGCCGTCCTCAGCGCGACTGGGGCCTATTACTTGGGCTTATTACTTGGGCCTATTTCTTGAGCCCGGCCAGCTTGCTGAAGGCGGACTCCATGGCCGTTGACGCCGCCGGTTGTGGCGCCCGGTTGTGTCCGCCGCCATAATCGCCGCCGCGGTTAGGCCCCTGCCCCGGGCGCACGCCTTCAAAGCGGTTGTCGCGCGGCCCGTCACGTCGCGCCGGCGCGGCGTCCAGCTTCATGGTCAGGCCGATGCGCTTGCGCGCCACATCGACCTCGGTCACGCGCACCTTGACGATGTCGCCGGTTTTCACGACCTCACGGGCGTCGGTGACGAACTTGTTGGACAGCTGGCTCACATGCACCAGGCCGTCCTGGTGCACGCCGATGTCGATGAAGGCGCCGAAAGCCGCCACGTTGCTGACCGTGCCTTCCAGCGTCATGCCCTCTTTCAAATCCTTGATGTCTTCCACGCCGTCATTGAAACGCGCGACCTTGAAGTCGGGGCGCGGGTCGCGGCCAGGTTTTTCGAGCTCGGCGATGATGTCCTTGACGGTGATCACGCCGAACTGCTCGTTGGCAAACAGCTCGGGCTTGAGCGTTTTCAGCATGTCGGCGCGGCCCATCAGTTCGGCCACCGGCTTGCCGGTATGCGCCATGATTTTTTCGACCACCGGGTAGGTTTCGGGGTGCACGCCGGTCATGTCCAGCGGGTTGCTGCCTTCAGCCTGGCTGCGCAGGCGCAAGAAGCCGGCGCTCTGCTCGAAGGTTTTGGCACCCAGGCCGCTGACTTTGAGCAGGTCGGCGCGCGAGGCAAACGCGCCGTTCGCGTCGCGCCAGCGCACCACGGCCTTGGCCACGGTGTTGCTGAGGCCCGAAACGCGGGCCAGCAGCGGCACGCTGGCGGTGTTGAGGTCCACACCGACGCTGTTCACGCAATCCTCGACCACGGTATCCAGGCTGCGCGCGAGGTCGCTCTGATTCACATCGTGCTGGTACTGGCCGACACCAATCGACTTGGGGTCGATCTTGACCAGTTCGGCCAGCGGGTCCTGCAGGCGGCGCGCAATACTCGCGGCACCGCGCAGGCTGACGTCCACATCGGGCATTTCCTGGCTGGCGAACTCGCTGGCCGAATAGACCGAGGCGCCGGCCTCGCTGACCACCACTTTTTCGATCAGACCCAAACCCGTTCGGGCTGAGCTTGTCGAAGCCTGCCCTTCGACAAGCTCAGGGCGAACGGGGGCGGGGGATTTCGCCATCAGCTTGATCAGGTCAGCGGCGAGTTTGTCGGTTTCGCGGCTGGCCGTGCCGTTGCCGATGGCAATCAGGTTGACGCCGTGTTTCTCGCAGAGTTTGGCCAGGGTGTGCAGCGAGCCTTCCCAGTCCCTGCGCGGCTCGTGCGGGTAAACGGTGGCGGTTTCGACCAGCTTGCCGGTGGCGTCCACCACCGCGACCTTGACGCCGGTGCGGATGCCCGGGTCCAGGCCCATGACCACACGCGGGCCGGCCGGTGCGGCCAGCAGCAAATCGCGCAGGTTGTCGGCAAACACCTTGATCGCGACTTTTTCGGCCTCTTCGCGCAGGCGGCTGAACAGGTCGCGCTCGATGGACAGGCTCAGCTTGACCTTCCAGGTCCAGGCCACACATTTGCGCAGCAGGTCGTCGGCCGGCCGGCCCTTGTGGCTCCAGCCGAGGTGGATGGCGATTTTTCCTTCGGCGATGCTGGGCTTGCCGGGCTCGGCAATTTCGGGCAGCAGCAGCTTGGCGTCGAGGATATCGAGCCCGCGGCCGCGGAACACGGCCAGCGCACGGTGCGATGGCACGCGGCCAATCGGCTCATCGTAGTCAAAATAGTCGCGGAACTTGGCTGTATCGGGGTTGTTTTCGTCCTTGCCGGCGACCAGCCTGGACGACAGCAGTCCGTCGCTCCACAGCCACTGGCGCAGCATCTGCAGCAGCGCCGCATCTTCCGCCCAGCGTTCGCTCAGGATGTCGCGCACGCCGTCCAAAACGGCCTGGACGGTCGTGAAGTCGTCGCCGCTTTCCATCTTTTCGGCCTTGACGAAGGCGACCGCCTCGTCGGCGGGCACGAGCGACGGGTCGGCAAACAGCTTGTCGGCCAACGGTTCGATGCCGGCCTCGCGCGCCATCTGGCCCTTGGTGCGGCGTTTTTGCTTGAAGGGCAAATACAAGTCTTCGAGTTCCTGCTTGGTCGGCACAGCGGCAATCGCAGCGGCCAGTTCCGGGGTCAGCTTGCCTTGCTCGCTGATGCTTTTGAGCACGGCTTCGCGGCGCTCTTCCAGCTCGCGCAGGTAGCCCAGGCGGAATTCGAGCTCGCGCAACTGGATATCGTCGAGCCCGCCCGTGACTTCCTTGCGGTAACGCGCGATAAACGGCACGGTGGCGCCGCCGTCGAGCAGCTCAACCGCTGCTTTGACCTGATGCTCCTGGACCCTGATTTCTGCGGCGATCTGGCGAATGATTTTTTGCATGTGTTTTCTGGAATGCGCTGGGAAGATGCTCGGAAGAGGCTGGAAAGAAAAGGGGCGAGTTTGCCACAGGCGGCAGCACCGGCAGTCGCCCAAATTCCGCTACCATGTTCACTCGCTTTCCTACCCATTCCCTCCCCTTCTTTCTTTCCCCACCAGCAGCGCACAGGACATCCATGGCAGTCGAACAAGGCAGTGAGCTGGTCAAGGTAGTGGTGTTGCTGGGCGCCGGCGTGCTGGCCGTGCCGCTGTTCAAGCGCCTCGGGCTGGGTTCCGTGCTCGGCTATCTCGCCGCCGGCCTCGCCATCGGCCCCTTTGGCCTGGGTTTTTTCAACGAGGCCGGCACCATCCTGCACGTGGCCGAACTCGGCGTGGTGATGTTCCTGTTTGTCATCGGGCTGGAAATGCAGCCGACCCGCCTGTGGAAGCTGCGGCGCGAAATCTTCGGCCTGGGCCTGATGCAGGTGGTGGTTTGCGGCGCATTGTTGACGGGCATGGGTGTGCTCGCCGGGCTCAAACCGCCGGTGGCCTTTATCGCCGCCATGGGTTTTGTGCTGTCGTCCACCGCCATCGTGATGCAGCTGCTGGACGAACGCGGCGACACTTCCACCCCGCGCGGACAACGCATGGTGTCCATCCTGCTGCTGGAAGACCTGGCCATCGTGCCGTTGCTGGCCATCGTCGCCTTCATGGCGCCGGACAGCTCGGATGGCGTGTCGCGCTGGGTCACGATTGGCGCTGCGCTGG
Organism: uncultured Polaromonas sp.; assembly: GCA_965650045.1. Classification (GTDB taxonomy): domain Bacteria; phylum Pseudomonadota; class Gammaproteobacteria; order Burkholderiales; family Burkholderiaceae_C; genus Polaromonas. The sequence continues at coordinate 5,936 of CBFGNA010000015.1, read as the reverse complement.
CGGCCATCATCGGGCTGGTGGCGGTCAGCCGCTGGCTGCTGAACCCGCTGTTCCGCATCCTTGCCCGGGCCCACGCGCGCGAGGTCATGACCGCGGCGGCCCTGCTGGTGGTGCTGGGTTCGGCGCTGGCCATGCAGTGGGGTGGCCTGTCCATGGCCATGGGCGCGTTTGCCGCCGGTGTGATGTTGTCCGAATCGACCTTTCGCCACCAGCTCGAAGCCGACATCGAGCCTTTCCGCGGCATTTTGCTGGGCCTGTTTTTCATGGGTGTTGGCATGTCGCTGGACATTCCGCTGGTGCTGGCCGACTGGCCGCTGATCCTCGGCGGTGTGCTGGCCTACATGGTGTTCAAGGGCATCGGCATTTATGCGGTCGCGCGCCTGACGAAGTCCAGCCACGGCGACGCCCTGCAGCGCACCGCCATGATGGCCCAGGGTGGGGAGTTCGCCTTTGTGCTGTATTCGGCGGCGGCAGCGGCGGGCATCGTGCAAGCCAATGTCAACGCGATTTTGACGGCGGCCATCATCATCTCGATGGCGCTCACGCCGCTGGCGGTGTCTGCGCTGCGCTGGGTGATGCCAGCCGAGGCCGAGCTGGACATGGACGGCATCGAAAGCGTGGAAGAAGCACGTGAGATCAAGGGCAGCGTGCTGATCATCGGCTTCGGCCGTTTCGGCCAGATCGCCAGCCAGGCCCTGCTGGCACGCGGCATCGACATCGCGCTGATCGAAAACGACACCGACATGATCCGCAGCGCGGCGCAGTTCGGCTTCAAGGTCTATTACGGTGACGGCACCCGCATGGACGTGTTGCATGCCAGCGGCGCCGCCCACGCGCGGGCCATCCTGGTGTGTGTGGACAAAAAAGATGCCACCACCCGCATCGTCGAACAGGCCAAACACGAGTTTCCGATGACGCCCATCTTTGCGCGCTCCTATGACCGCCAGCATGCCATCGAGCTGATCAAGCGCGGCGTGGATTACCAGATGCGTGAAACCTTCGAATCGGCGATGGCCTTCAGCAGCGAGGCGCTGCGCCAGCTCGGCGTGGCGGATACGGAGGTTGCCGAGATTGAAGAGGACATCCGCCGCCGCGATGCCGAGCGCCTGCAACTGCAAATGGCCGGCGACCTCGGCAGCGCCACCAAGCTGATGCACGGCGGCCGCTGGACGCCGGCGCCGCTGACCCGGCCGAAGAAGGCCGGCCAGGCCCTGAACGAGGAAGCGGCCGACGCCATCGACGAAGTTGTCGCTGTGTCACCGCGCTCGCCGCCCGATCCGCGGGTGCCGGGGCCCGGCTGAAGCGCTCCCGGGCGTGGCGGATTCAGGCTTTTTTCCTACAGACAGCCGGCGCCCGTCCGGCCGATGATGAAGACTTCAATTTCTGGAGTTCCTAGCATGCGTACCCGAACCATTGTGTTGATCGTGGCCATTGTGCTGATGGCCGGTTTTGCCGCGCTGAACATGGACGAATTCACGCGACCCAGCCTGCTGAGCCTCGGCTTTACCACGGTGCAGGCCCCGCTGGGGCTGGTGCTGCTTGGGCTGCTGCTGGCCGCACTGCTGGTGTTTCTGGCCACCACCTTGTATATCCAGAGCACCCACCTGATCGAGACCCGCCAGACCGCGCGTGAACTGCAGGCCCAGCGCGAACTGGCCGACAAGGCCGAGGCCTCGCGTTTCACCGAACTGCGCAACTACCTTGAAGCGCAGGCCCTGGCGGCGCAGCAGCGCGAGGCCGCCCATGCAACGGTCTGGGCCGAGCGGCTGGCGCAAACCCAGCAAGCCCTGGGCAGCAAGATCGACCAGTCCGGCAATACGCTGGCCGCCTATATCGGCGAGCTGGAAGACCGCCTGGAAAGCCGCGACGGCGTGCCGCGTGTGACCGTGCGCCAGGACACCCCGCCGCTGCTCTGACCCTCACATGGCATTTGTTCCGCGGCTGTAAGAAGTCCGCGCGTACGCCGACCAACCAGCACCCACACATGGAAAGGTTCTGGTCATGGTCACATCTGCTCCCAAAATCATAGCTGCCTGCGCTTTACTGGCGGGGGCTACAGCCACATTTGGCATGCAAAACCAGTGTGTGGCGAGTTCCGGGGCACAAACCACGCCCGTACTGGAGCTGTACACCTCCGAGGGTTGCAGCTCCTGCCCGCCGGCCGATCAGTGGGTGTCCGGCCTGCGCGGCAAGGATGTGGTGGTGCAGGCCTTCCACGTCGGCTACTGGGACAACCTGGGCTGGGTGGACCGGTTCGCGACACCGGCACACACGGCCCGCCAGCGTGAAGTTGCCGTCCACAACCGCCTGCGCAGCATTTACACACCGCAGGTCGTCGTGAATGGCAGCGACTGGCCACAGTGGGGCAACGCGCAATCGCGCATCACCGGCCAGCGCGCCCCGGCCAAAATCCACATTGACCTGAAGAAGCTGGCTGACGATCAGTTTGAAGCGACGGTTTCCCTCGTGGCAGGTGTTGCCGCCGTGCCGGCCTGGGCCGCTTACTGGACCGTGACCGAACACGGCCACAGTTCCCGCGTCAAGGCCGGGGAAAACGCCGGTGAATATCTCAAGCACGATTTTGTGGTGCGCCAGTACACCCAGGCCGGCACTTACAGCAGCAAGGCCGGCGCGGCCCAGAAACTGGTGTTTCGCAGCATCGCGGCCACGCCCGGCCATGAACGCCAGATCAATCTTGTGGTGTTCGAACCCCAGAGCGGCACACCGCTGCAGGCGCTGAGCCTGCAGTGCCAGGCCGGCGCCGCGAAACCCTCATGAAAAAAGCCCTGTGGCTGGGCGCGTCGCATCTGGCCACGTTGTTGGCCGGTTTTGCGCTGGGGGTTTACCTGTTGCCCATCCTGACCGCGCCCACCGCGCCTGCTGCGGCTCTGGTGCAGTCCGTCGCCGGCGCTGCCGAGTTCAGCGGCCGCTTCCGGCGCGACCTCGCGGGCAGTGACCTGCTGCACTGGGGTGAAGGCGAAGTCTCGGTTGGCCGGCAAGCCATTGCGTTGATGGGCAAGATCTCACCCGGGCCCGACTACAAGCTGTACCTGGTGCCGGCGTTTGTGGAAAACGAAGCTCAGTTCCTGAAGCTCAAGTCGCAATCGGCGCGCGTCGGCGACATCAAGACCTTCGAGAATTTCATCGTCGCGGTGCCTGAAGGGGTTGAGGTCGCCAAATACACCACCGTGCTGGTGTGGTGCGAGACCTTTTCGGAGTTCATCTCGGCGGCCAGATACCGCTAACTCGGCGTTTTCATAACGCCCTCAATCGCCTCCGGGAACCGCGCATGCGCCGCTCCCTGCTCAAGCACGTGGATGAACACGCGGGCGTACAGCTCAAGCCCATCGTGCTGGAAGCGGTGCAAGCGCACCGGTCGGCGATTCTTTAGGGCGCAGGCGGGACGGGCGCATCCTTCCCGGCCGGCGCCCGGGACTCCTGCACGCTGCGGCCGACCAGGTAACCCGCCAGTGTGCCCAGCAGGCCCGACACCGGCGCAATCTGCTGGCTGTCGTAACCGGCCACGACCAGGAAGACCGCCAGGATGATGATGGTCAGCATGCCGAACAGCCGCAGCACCAGGCCGGCCGCCACACCCTGCTGCAGCGCGCGCGTTGCCAGCACCATGACAAACAGGCCGAACAGCAGGATGGCGGTGCTGATGGTCATGGCATCGGTGACCGACCACCACTGCGACCGCGCCGCCGTGCCGCCTGGCACTGTCGTTTGCTGTTCCACCTCGGCCCTGGCCGCAGACACCTTTGCCATTTGTGCCTGAAGTTGATCGGCCACGGTCTGGCTCATTTGGCCGCTCCCCTGCCGGCCAGCTTGACGTCCGCTTCGAGTTCCGCAATCCGTTTGGACTGCAGCGCCACGGTTTTCTCAAGCTCGGCGATCAGCGTTTTTTCCCGGCTGCAGATGGCCAGGGGGGTGGTGTCGTGTTTGCCGGGTGCGCTGCCGGCCATCGGCGGTGCAGGCATGGGCGGCGGCGCATGAAGGGCCGGCACAGAATCCGCGTTGTCGAGCGGCTTCTTGATGAAGGCAGCAGGCCCGGTGGCCTGCGCCAGGGCGATGACGGGGCAAGTCACGGCCAGCACGGCAAACATGCACGAGCGGCCGATGGTGAAAGCTTTCATGGCGTATTCCTTTCCGGTGAGGAAGGAAAAGAATAGGCTTCGGCCCCCCGCGCTGCATCCCCCAAATGGAGGAGGTTTCGAGCGCGTGGAGACGGCTACAGCGGACGCTGCGGCCACCCCACCAGCTATCAAATCAATAGCTGCTCATGCCCGACAGACGGGGGCTGGCGGCACTTTTTGCTTATAAGATTGCCTCAGGCGCCGCGCAGGGCCTTTTTGAGTTCTTCGCCGAGTTCCGGCTTGTGGGCAAACGGGCTGGTCGGGTTGCGCGCCTGCAGGATGTCTTCCAGCCGCGTCTGCACCGAGCCGATGGCCTTGGGGTGGCTGTAGATGTAGAACTGGTTGGCGGCAATGGCATCGAAGACCTTTTGCGCCACGTCGGCCGCCGTGACCTTGCCGGAACCCACGGCCTTGTCGCTCATGGCCTGGCCGATCAGCTGGCTGCGCGTCGGTTTGGCCGCTTCCAGCTCACCCGGCCGGTTGCGGTGGCTCTGGTTGATGCCGGTCGGCACAAAGAAGGGGCACAGCACCGAAGCGCCGATCTGGTCGGTGACCAGGGCCAGGTCCTGGTACAAGGTTTCGCTCATCGCGACCACCGCATGTTTGCTGACGTTGTAAATGCCCATGTTGGGCGCATTCAGCAGCCCGGCCATGCTGGCGGTGTTGACAATGTGGCCCTGCCAGGCCGGGTCTTTGGCGGCGGCTTCCAGCATCATGGGTGTGAAGACGCGAACGCCATGGGCGACACCCATCAGGTTGACGCCTATGACCCACTCCCAGTCTTTCAGCGTGTTTTCCCAGATCAGGCCACCCGCGCCGACGCCGGCATTGTTGAAGACAAAATGCGGCGCGCCGAAACGCGCAAATGCCGCGGCACCCAAGGCCTCGACTTCAGCAGCTTTCGACACGTCAAGCCGGAACGGCAGGACCTGCGCGCCGGTGGCGCTGATTTCCGCCACGGCCTTGTCAAGCGCGTCCTGCTGCACATCGGCCAGCACCAGGTTCATGCCGAGCCGGGCACCGATACGGGCGCACTCCAGGCCGAAGCCGGAGCCGGCACCGGTCAGAACGGCGGTTTTTCCTTTGAAATCCGTGATCATGGTTTGTCCTTTGTTATTTGTTCTGCGTTGTGAGGCTTCTGAAAATCTCAGGCCTCTGCGGCTTTGAGCACATAACCGATGCGCGGGAAATGCACATGCAGCGTGCCGGCGCGTTCGTCCTTGCGGGCCAGCGTGTAATGCGTGCGCGTGGCAGCAATCAGCTCACCTTCAGTCGGCTCGGGGCCGAAGGTCTCGGCGGTGATCACCACGCGGCTGCCCAGCGGAATGCCGTGTTCATCCTGAAAGGTGCTGTCGGTCAGCAGGCCGTGGCCCGCCGGCATGGGGTCGGACTCCGCGGCGACGGCAATCGCACTTGCGGCATCAAACTTCTCCATGCTGCCCTGCCCGATGGCGGCCATGCGGTCCATCCAGTCGAGCACGGCGGGCGTGAGTTGCAGGATGTCGGCCACCACCGGGGTGCGCACCCGGGTGAACCACAGCGGGTGGTAGGCCGCGAAGTCAGCGATGCAGGGCACCTGCCCGAGCAGGAAGGGCTGGTCGTCGAGCATGTCCGAGAGGCGGCGCAAATAGGATTTGTAGGACGCGGCGGCGTCCTGCGGCCGGATACGCGGCAGGCCGATGCGCATGGCCTTGCGGTCCTCGCCAAAAGCTTTCGCGGCCTCGGGCGGCGCGCCGGCAAACATGTGGGCGGCACCTTTGGGGCCGAGGTTGTGGGCCATGGCGGTCCAGAACAGGATCT
>CBFGNA010000014.1:0-14093 GCA_965650045.1 uncultured Polaromonas sp. | reverse complement strand
AGGCGGGAGCCCAGGCGCCCGCGGCAACAGCCGCCGCAAATGACCCGGTGGCCGCAGCGGCGGTGGCTGCGCCGGCCTCCGCGCCGGACGTTCCGGTCGCTCCGGCCCCCGTCGTGACGGCGCCCCCTGCAGCGGCGGCAACGCCGGTTGCCGTGGCACCCGCCGCGCCCGCACCCCTGACCCACCCCGCTATCGTGGGGACCGACACGATCAATGGCGCCGACACCGCCTGGATGATGACGTCCACCGCCCTGGTGCTGCTGATGACGCTGCCCGGCATCGCGCTTTTTTATGGCGGCATGGTCCGCAAGAAAAGCGTGCTCAACACCATGGCCAGCGTGGTTGCCATCTGTGCGGTCGTCAGTCTGCTGTGGTTCGCCGCCGGTTATTCCCTGGCCTTTACTCCCGGCAGCGGCACGCTGGGCCATTTCCTCGGAGGGACCGAACGCCTGTGGTTTGCCGGGCTGGATTACGTCAAGGACAGCCAGAAGGTCGCGGTCAGTCACATCGCTCCCAATATTCCGGAATCGGTGTATTCGATGTTCCAGCTCACCTTTGCCATCATCACGGCAGCGCTGGTGGTGGGCGCTTTTGTCGAGCGCATGCGGTTCTCCGCGATGCTGTGTTTCATCAGCCTCTGGACCATCGCGGTGTATGCGCCGATTGCGCACTGGGTCTGGGAGCCCAACGGCTGGCTGGCCCAGCTCGGCGCACTCGATTTTGCGGGGGGCTCCGTGGTCCACATCAACGCCGGTGTGGCCGGCCTGGTCTGTGCCTATGTGCTTGGCCCGCGCACGGCTTACGGGCGCGAGGCTTTCACCCCGTTCAACCTTGGTCTGACCATGGCCGGTGCCGGCATGTTGTGGGTCGGCTGGTTTGGCTTCAACGCCGGCTCGGCCGTGGCTTCTGACGGGCGTGCCGGCCTGGCGATGGCGGTGACGCATATCGCCGCCGCGGCCGGCGCATTGTCCTGGATGTTTGCCGAATGGATGGTGCGCGGCCGTCCCACGCTGCTCGGATTGTGCTCGGGGCTGGTGGCCGGCCTCGTGGCCATCACTCCGGCGGCCGGCTTTGTATCGCCGCGCGCTGCGCTGGCTATCGGCCTGATTGCGGGCGTGGCCTGCTACTGGGGTGCCACGGGGCTCAAGCGCCTGCTCAATGCCGACGACTCCCTCGACGTGTTTGGCGTGCACGGCGTTGGCGGCATCGTGGGGTCCTTGCTGACCGGCCTGTTCGCCAGCAAATCCATTTCGGGGGCCGAGGGCAGCATCCTGACCCAGGCCATCGGGGTGGGTGCGGTGCTGTGTTACAGCCTGCTCATGACAGGGGTGGTGCTGTGGATCACGTCGCTGTTTTTCAGCCTGCGTGTCAGTGAGGCATCCGAGGCCGATGGCATGGACATCTCGCAGCACGCCGAGCGGATCGCCTGATGGAAGACCAAGCCATGCCCTCTGCCGAAAGAATTGCCATTGCCGCCCATTTGCATGTGTTGCTGCGCCGCAAGACCGGGCGTGTCACGGATACCGAATGGATGGCCACGAACATGGAGTACGCCGCAGAAATCGTCCGGTTTTCCCGGGAGAAAGCGGCTGAGGACGGGCACATCGATCTCGGGGTCTGGGCTGACCGGCTGGAGGAAATCATGGCCACGCCCGACGCCAAACACCGCGTGCCCCTGGTGAGGATGATGGCCGACGCCGTCAAGGAGCGCGCTGCCGGCGCGTCCGTCGCCGCCTCCGGCCCACCGTCATTGGGCGACCAGCAAAGCGCCCGTTCCGTCAATACGGAAGAAGAGGTGTATCCCGAATCGGGGTTCATCGAGTCCACGTTTGGCTCCATGTTCGGCGACAGCGAGACGCACCGGAGCAAGGAAAAACGCGATCCGAACGCGCCGCGTTACGTCAGGGGCCTGCGCTGAGCGCTTGTCCGCGCTGACCTATCATGGGGTTGGCCAGCATGTGCGGGCCGGGTATTTGCTGCCAACCTGGACACCTGATGAGCGACGAGGGCGTGAATGAAGTCAAGCGGTCTGGTGCCGGTCAGGCATGGGGACAGCTGGGCATGCTGGTGTTCTGGCTGGTGGTCCTGGCCCTGCTGTACACCCTGATGACCCAGCTGCTCAAGCCGCCGCCGCTGGTGGTGTCCAGCACAGGCGAGCTGTCCATCCCCAGGGCGCGCGACGGGCATTTTTATGTGCAGGGCCATGTCGAGGGGCGGCCGGTGACTTTTCTGGTGGACACCGGGGCTTCCCTGGTGGTCGTCAGTGAAACATTCGCCCGGGAGGCCGGTCTCGCTGCCGGCCGGCCAACCACCTTCAGAACCGCCAGCGGCGAGCTCAAGGGCCGCATTGTTTCCGGGCTGACCGTTTCTGCAGGACCGGCCAGTATTTCCGGTGCGCGTGTCGGTGTGGGTCTGGCCGGACCGGACACCTCCATCGCCCTGCTCGGGCAGAGTTTTCTTTCCCGGTTTGAAGTGGTGCTGTCCGGCGACACCATGACGCTGCGCGCAAAGTAGCCGCGGTGGGCCGTGGCGCACCGATGGCGCTGGTATTAAGTTACTGCTGCTCCGGTAATTGATGACTGACGCAGCCGCCCGTGCGACCTACCATGGGCTCCTGTCAAGTTCTCCCCCGGGAGCAGGAAGCCCTCATGTTGCGAACCGCTGTTGTCCTTGTTGCCTGTGTGCTGCTGAACACACTGGGCCTCGCCACGGCCGCCGACATCGTCGCTTACCGGCAGGGCGTGCTGATCCAGGGGCGCATCCAGAAAGGAGACTACGCCCGGATCATCCAGTTTGTCCGCCATCCCGACAGCTACGGGCGGTTTGCGCACTCGGTGTATCTGGACTCGCCCGGCGGGGATCTGGTGGAAACCGTCCGTATTGCCCAGCTGCTCGAAAAAAGTTATGCAGCGACCCATGTCGATTCCGGCGCCCGTTGCTACAGCGCCTGTTTCATCCTGTGGATGAGCGGTGTCAGCCGAAGCGTGGCGGATGGCGCAACCCTGGGCGTGCACCGCATCAACGTCAAGGTCGATGGCGAAGTCATGGATCCGGCGTCAGAGCGGTTTGCAGGCATTGCGCGCCGCGTCGAGTTCTACATGGCCAGCCTGGGGACGCCGCGCACCATCCTGGACAAGATGAATGCCACCCCCGCCGCCACCATGTTTGTCATCAGTGCGCGCTGGCTGGCCGAACAGCGCCTTCTGGCGGCCATGTCGTATCGCGGCGGCTTCATCGATGCCGCCCAGACACATTGCGGTCCCGAGCCCTATGCCGCGGCGGTGAATGCGGCAGGACCCATGAGCGACGAAGACGCGCGGCGCTGGACCTCCTCAGTCAGAAGCTGGATCCGTTGCGCTGACGAACTGCGGGCCAGCAGCCAGAAAATCGACGGCACGCGCATTGCTGCCCTGATCGACGAGCCGGACGCAAGCGCCTGGGAGTGAAGGGCCACGCCGCCAGGCCGCGGCGTCAAACACCCTGCTGAATCCACTGCGCCGCTTTTTCCGCAATCATCAGCGTTGGCGAGTTGGTGTTGCCACTTGTGATCAGCGGCATCACGCCGGCATCGACCACGCGCAGGCCCCGCACACCGCGCACCCGCAGGTGTGTGTCCACCACCGCCATCGGATCGTCCGTCCGGCCCATTTTGGTGGTGCCCACCGGATGGAAAATCGTGGTGGCGATGTCGCCCGCCAGCCGCGCCAGGTCTTCGTCGCTCTGGAACTGCACGCCGGGGCGGAATTCCTCGGGCTGGTAACCGGCCAGCGCGCTCTGGCTGACAATGCGGCGCGTCACCCGCAGCGAGTCTGCCGCCACCTGGCGGTCTTCCGGTGTGCTCAGGTAGTTGGGTGAAATCGCTGGCGCATCTTCGGGCCGCGCGGAGCGGATCTCCACCTTGCCGCGGCTGGTGGGGTTGAGGTTGCAGACGCTGGCCGTGAAGGCGTTGAAGGTATGCAGCGGTTCTCCAAAAGCATCGAGCGACAGCGGCTGCACGTGGTATTCAATATTGGGCCAGGGCTGGTCCGGCGAGCTGCGCGTGAAAGCACCCAGTTGCGACGGCGCCATGCTCATCGGCCCGGTTTGCCGCAGCGCGTACTCCAGGCCGATTTTTGCCTTGCCCCAGAACGAGCTGCCCAGGGTGTTGAGCGTGAAGTTTTTGGCCCGGCTGCCGGCCATTGCGTTGACCTTGTAAACCGAGCGGATCTGCAGGTGGTCCTGCAGGTTGGCGCCCACGCCAGGCAAATCGACCACCACGGGGATGCCGTGTTGCTGCAGCAGCGCCGCCGGACCGATGCCTGACAGCTGCAGGATTTGCGGCGAGCCGATGCTGCCGGCGCTCAGGATCACCTCGCCGATAAAGCCATCCTCGCGCGTGACCAGCGCGGTTTCCGTCTCGTTGCCCATGCGCACTTCCACGCCGGTGCAGCGCTGGCTGCCGTCGTCCTGGCGCTCGATGACCAGCTTGCTGACCTGGGCGCTGGTCCACATCTCGAAATTGGGGCGGCCATAACAGGTGGGCCGTAAAAAAGCCTTGGCGGTGTTCCAGCGCCAGCCGGCTTTCTGGTTCACTTCAAAATAACCCACGCCTTCGTTGTTGCCGGTGTTGAAGTCGTCGGTGGCCGGGATGCCCGCCTGCTGCGCCGCGGCGGAGAAGGCGTCGAGGATGTCCCAGCGCAGACGCTGCTTTTCCACGCGCCATTCCCCGCCCATCTTGCGCCGCAAACCTTCGCTGTTGACGTGCTGGCTGTGATGGCCGTGCAGGCGCCGGAAGTTCTCGTTGACCGCCGCTTCGGTTTTTCCCTTGGGGATGTCGAGTTTGTAGTGGTCTTCGTGTTGGCGAAACGCCGACAGCACGCTGTCCCAGCGCCAGCCGTCGTCACCGGTCATCGCCGCCCACTGGTCATAGTCGCGCGCCTGGCCGCGCATGTAAATCATGCCGTTGATGCTGGAGCAGCCGCCCAAGGTCTTGCCGCGCGGGTAACGCAGGCTGCGGCCGTTCAGGCCTGCGTCGGGCTCGGTGTTGTACAGCCAGTCGGTGCGCGGGTTGCCGATGCAATACAGGTAGCCGACCGGCACATGGATCCAGTGGTAGTCGTCCTTGCGGCCGGCCTCGATCAGCAGCACACGTTTGGACGCGTCGGCGCTGAGCCGGTTGGCCAGCAAGCAGCCCGCGGTGCCGCCGCCGACGATGATGTAGTCAAAGGTGTTGTCGCTCATGCTGCTTGTCTCGTCGTTCTTTTAGTGAATCGTTCTACCCGACGCCTTCCAGACCTGGCGCGCCTCAGGCCAGCGCGGATCCGGCTCCGCCAGTCCGCAGATGGCGCCCCCCTTTGGGGGGAGGCGGCCGCAGGCCGCTTCGGGGGTTACTTGGACACTGGCATCACAAATTCGGCCCCCTTGCCAATACTCTCCGGCCAGCGCTGCATGATGGACTTCTGCTTGGTGTAGAAACGCACACCTTCCTCGCCGTAGGCGTGCATGTCGCCGAACAGGCTTTTCTTCCAGCCGCCAAAGCCGTGCCAGGCCATGGGCACCGGAATCGGCACATTGATGCCGACCATACCGACCTGGATGCGGCGCGAGAACTCACGCGCCACGTTGCCGTCCCGCGTGAAGCAACTCACGCCGTTGCCGAACTCGTGGTCATTGATCAGGTCCACGGCTTGTTTCAGGTCCTTGACCCGCACGCAGGACAGCACCGGGCCGAAAATTTCTTCCTTGTAAATCTTCATCTCCGGCGTGACATGGTCGAACAGCGTGCCGCCCATCCAGAATCCGTTATCGCAGCCCGCGCCCGCATCCTTGCCCGTGAAGCCCCGGCCGTCCACCAGCAGCTTCGCACCTTCCTGCTCGCCCTGGGCGATATAGCCGGTGATGCGGGCATGGGCGGCTGCCGTGACGATGGGCCCCATCTCGGCGGCCAGGTTCTCGCCGTCCAGCACCTTGAGGGTTTTTGCGCGTTCGACCAGCTTGGGCATCAGCCGATCAGCCGCATCGCCGACCAGCACCGCCACACTGATCGCCATGCAGCGCTCGCCGGCCGAGCCGTAGCCGGCGCCTATCAGCGCGTCCACCGCCTGGTCGATGTCGGCGTCCGGCATGACCACCATGTGGTTCTTGGCCCCGCCCAGCGCCTGCACGCGTTTGCCGTGTCGCGCGCCGGTTTCATAGATGTAGTTGGCGATTGGTGTGGAGCCGACGAATGAGACAGCCTTCACATCCGGATGCACCAGCAGGGCATCCACCGCCTCCTTGTCACCCTGCACCACGTTGAAGACGCCGTCGGGCAGGCCGGCCTCCTTGAGCAGCCCGGCGATCAGCAGGCTGGGGCTGGGGTCGATGGGGCTGGGTTTGAGCACAAAGCAGTTGCCCGCGGCAATCGCCACCGGGAACATCCACATCGGCACCATCACCGGAAAGTTGAAGGGCGTGATGCCGGCGACCACGCCCAGCGGCTGGCGCAGCGTCCAGTTGTCGATGCCGGTGCTCACCTGGTCGGTGAAGTCGCCCTTGAGCAGCTGCGGAATGCCGCAGGCAAATTCGACGATGTCGATGCCGCGCGAGACCTCGCCCTGGGCGTCGGTGAAGACCTTGCCGTGTTCGGCGGTGATCATGTGGGCCAGCTGGTCCTTGTGCTGGTTGAGCAGTTCGAGGAACCTGAACATCACGCGGGCGCGGCGAATCGGCGGGGTGTCGGCCCAGGCGGGGAAAGCCGCCTGCGCCGCAGCCACGGCGGCATCGACCTCAGCCGCACTGGCCAGGGCCACCCGGCCGGTGACGGCGCCGGTGGCGGGGTTGAAGACGTCCTGGCTGCGGCCGGACACACCGGCCAGCGGGTTGCCGTTGATCGCGTGGCCGATGGCCTGGACAGGGGGATGCATATTTGGGTGGCTCATATCATTCATGGTCAGTCTCCTGGATAAGCGCCGAGGTTATCTGACTCGGCGAGGGCGCGCTACTTTGAATTTCTCAGAAGTGTTATAAGTATTTTTGATAATGGATATCCAGACACTCCGGATTTTTGTCGCGGTGGCGCGGGAGGGCAATCTCTCGCGGGCTGCCGACAAGCTGGCCCTGACGCAGCCCGCCGTCAGTCTCCAGATTAAAGGCCTGCAAGCTGCCACGGGGCTGACACTGTTCACCCGCAGCGCGCAGGGCATGAATCTCACGGGTCATGGCGCGGCGCTGTTGCCGCTGGCCGAGAAGGTGCTCGCGGCGCAGGGGGACTTCAGGAACGCTGCGGCCGGACTGCACACCCAGCTGCGCGGCAAGCTGCGCATCGGCACCATCCTGGATCCGGAGTTCACCCGGCTCGGCGCGTTCCTGAAGGTACTGGTCGAAACCGCGCCCCAAGTCGAGACCGAGTTGCGCCAGGCCATGAGCGGTGAGGTGCTGGCGCAGATCGACCGCGGTGACCTGGATGTGGGCTTTTATCTGGGCCAGCCGGTGCTGCCTGCGGGGTCCACCGGGATTTCGCAGTCAAATCGGCCTCCAGCCCTTATGGGGCAAGCATCCTCAGCTATTTATTCAGGAGCAGATGAGATGTCGGGCCCGCCACCCCGGTTTGCCTTCCGGGAGCTGATGCACTTCACCTACCGCGTGCTGGCGCCCGCTGGCTGGGGGCCGCGGGTACTGGGCAAGGACTGGAAGGCGCTGGCCGCCTTGCCCTGGATCGCCACGCCGCCGGCGTCCGCCCATCACCGCCTGCTGGCCAGTGTGTTTGAACCGCTCGGGGTCGAACCGCAGCGCGTCGCCCTGGTGGACCAGGAAGCGTCCATGTTGAATCTGGTCAAGTCCGGCGTCGGCCTGAGCCTGGTGCGTGATTCCATCGCGATGCGCGAATCGCAGTCGGCCGGCCTGGTGATTGCCGACCAAGTCAGCCTGCAGAGCGTGCTGGGTTTTGTCAGCCTCACCACGCAGCGCCACGCACCCGTGGTCGCCAGCGCGTGGAAGGCACTCGAAGCGGTCTGGTCCTGAACGGAGCCTTGCGGCGCGGTAACGCATCATGAAGGCGTAAGGTCGCCCGCCAGCGGTGACAGCCGTGCCGGAGACAAGCGGCGGCCGGCGTGTGTAGGACAGGAGGACGCGCTTTTGGCGCTAAATGCCTGTAGCGGTGAGGCAGGGGGCTGCATTACCATCAGTTTCAATCAATCGCAGCGTCAGAACACCTCTGCCTCAGGCGCTGTTTTTTTCTGCCTGAATTTCCCAGCGTTCGCACCATCAAAAACATGCCATCTCCGGAGGAAAGCCAGACAGGCGAATCCGCGCCGCACATCGAGTCCCAGGATTCGCCCGAGGGCGTGTCCTGCCGCGTGCTGGGCCAGTGGACCGCCGGCGAATTGACAGCGCGGCCGGTCTGGGACGCACTCACCGCCAGCCTGAAAGCGCAGGCCCATGAGGCCGGCCGTCCTGTCGCCTGGGATTTGCGCGGCATCGGCCATCTCGATCATCTGGGCGCGCAGGTGTTGTGGAACCACTGGGGCCGGCAGTGGCCAGACAACATCGAGATGGACGACACCCAGCGCGCCGTGCTGGAACGCGTGGCCGAATTCAGCGTGGACCGGCCCGCCGTGCCCGCGCCTGGTTTCAAACAGGCTTTTCTCAAACTCGGTGAAGGGCTGATAGAGATCGTTCACCACTTCACCGATCTGGTGGCGCTGGTCGGGCGGCTGATGCTCAACCTCGTCAAGCTGGCCAAACGGCCGGGGGACGGCCCGTGGCGCGACCTGTCCGGCCACCTGTACCACATTGGCGCCACCGCCCTGCCGATCACCGCGCTGGTTGGCTTTCTGATCGGCGTGGTGCTGGCCTACCTGATCTCGCAGCAGCTCAAGCAGTTTGGCGCCGACGCCTTCATCGTCAACATCCTGGGCATTTCACTGATCCGCGAACTTGGCCCGGTGCTGGCCGCGATCCTGATCGCCGGGCGTTCCGGCTCGGCCATCACGGCGCAGATTGGCGTGATGCGCGTGACCGAAGAACTCGACGCCATGCGGGTCATGGGCATCGCCCACAGCTACCGCCTGGTGATGCCGCGGGCCCTGGCGCTGGCGGTGGTGATGCCGCTGATCAGCGTCTGGACCACCATCTCGGCGCTGGTGGGCGGCATGCTGGCTGCTGACCTGGCCATGGACATCACGCCCTCGTTTTTTATCAATGCGCTGCCCGCCGCGGTGGACGCCGCCAACCTGACGCTGGCGACCGCCAAATCCGTGGTCTTCGGCGTGCTGATCGCGCTGATCGGCTGCCACTTCGGCCTGCGCGTCAAACCCAACACCGAAAGCCTGGGCCAGGGCACCACCGCTTCGGTCGTGACGTCGATCACGGTCGTGATCCTGGTCGATGCGCTGTTTGCCGTGCTGTTCAAGAACATTGGCACCTGACCATGCAGAACAACACTTTTCCAGAACACCAGACCCCCGATGCCGCGGATGTTGTTGTCGACATCTCCGGCTTGTCCACCCTATTCACCAACGGCGACAAGCAATCGGTGGTGCACAAGGACCTGGACCTGAAGATAGCGCGGGGCGAATTCTTGTCGCTGGTCGGCGGATCGGGCACCGGCAAGACCGTGCTGCTGCGGCAGATGCTGGGACTGGAGCAACCGACCACCGGCGAGATCACGGTGCTGGGCAAACCGGCGGCTGAATTGAGCAAGCGCGGCGCGGCGCAACGCGTTGGCATGTTGTTCCAGCAGGGCGCGCTGTTTTCGGCCTTCACGGTGCTGGAGAACATCGCCTTTCCGCTGCGCGAACTCAAGACCCTGCCGAACGCACTGATCCACGAGGCGGCCATGGTCAAGCTGCAGATGGTCGGTCTGGCGCCCGAACATGCCGACAAGATGCCCAGCGATTTGTCGGGCGGCATGGTCAAGCGGGTGTCGCTGGCGCGCGCGCTCATCATGGACCCGCCGCTGTTGCTGCTCGACGAGCCCACCGCCGGGCTGGACCCGGACAGCTCGGACAGTTTCTGCGCGCTGCTGCGCTCGCTGCACAAGGGCATGGGTCTCACCGTGGTGATGGTCACGCACGACCTCGACACGCTGTTCGAGCTCAGCACCCGCATCGCGGTGCTGGCCGACCAGAAGGTGATTGTCAGCGGCCCGCCACGCGACGTGATTGCTTTTCCGCATCCTTTCATCCGCACCTTTTTCCTCGGGGAACGCGGCCAGCGGGCGATGGAGTTGCTCCGCGAATACCCTTTTACGGTTTGATGCATCGCTGCATCTATTAGAGAAAAGAGAGAGGTTTTCAACATGGAAAACAAAGCCCACGCCCTGGCCGCCGGCGCTTTTGTGCTGGTGGTTGCCGCCTTGCTGGCGCTGCTGGCCGTCTGGCTCACGCGCGACAACGGCGAACGCCACCTCTATGAGCTGTCCACGCGTGAAACCATCTCCGGGCTGCAGCCGCAGGCGCAGGTGCGTTTTCGCGGCGTGCCGGTCGGCAAGGTCGAGTTCATCGGTTTTGACCCCAAGACCGCCGGCAATGTGCTGATCCGCATTTCGGTCGAGGTCGGCACACCGCTGACCCAGTCCACCTTTGCCACCATCAGCTCGCAGGGTGTCACGGGCTTGGGCTTTATCCAGCTCGAAGACGACGGGCCCTCGACCGTGGCGCTGGTGCCCAATGACGACGACCCGCCGCGCATCCCGCTCAAGCCCGGCCTGCTCGACAAATTGCTCAACAAGAGCGAGGTCATCATGGACCAGGTCGAGGCCGCCAGCACCCAACTCAACAAGCTGCTCGCTGACGGCAACCAGCAGGCGCTGATGGGCGCGGTGAACAATTTCAGCCAGGCCGCCGCCAACATCAACAAGGTCCTGCTCAAGATGGACCCGGTGGTCGCCAGCCTGCCCAAGCTCAGCCAGGAAGCCAGCGCCACCATGAAGTCGCTCAAGACCGCGGCCGACGATGTGTCCAAAACCGCCAACGAGGTCACCACCACCGCCGAGCGCCTGAACGCCAAGGGCGGCCCCATCGACAAGGTCGCCGAAGGCGGCGCGGCACTGGCGGCCACGGTCGAAACCTTCAGCGCAGCGACCTTGCCGCGGCTGGGCGAGGTGGCGGATGAAACCGCCCGCGCCATGCGCCAGCTGCGCCGCACCGTCAACGCGGTGGACGACAACCCGCAGTCGCTGATTTTTGGCAACGGCCCGCCCACACCCGGCCCGGGTGAAAAAGGCTTCACAGCTCCCGGAGGACAACCATGAACCCCCTGCATCGTCTGTTTGCTATTGATACCGTAGCTGCTGGCGCCCGCCACATCAGGGCTGGAGGCCGATTTGGCTTGATGTTTTCACTCGCGCTGCTGCTCGGGGCGTGTTCTGCCCTGCCTGACAAACCGGTGCGCGCCTCGCTGTACGACTTCGGTCCGGGCGCGCTGACGGCGGTGCCCGCCACGCGCCAGGCGCCGCTGCCGCCACTGGCCCTCGCCGACATCTCGACCCCGGGCGGTGTGCTGGACAACCAGGCGGTGCTCTACCGGCTGGCCTATGACGATGCGCAGCAACTGCGGCCTTACTCGCAGGCGCGTTGGAGCATGCCGCCGGCCCAACTGATCCGCCAGCGCCTGCGCGACACGCTGAGCCGCAGCCGCCCCGTACTCAATGCCGGCGAGGGCCCGGCGCTGAATCGCAGTGTCAACCAAGGCGTGTTGCCGCGTGTGCTGCAGCTGGAGCTGGAGGAGTTCAGCCACTTTTTTGAATCGCCCACCAACAGCCTCGGGCTGGTGCGGCTGCGCGCCACGCTGGTCGAAACCACGCCCAGCGGCGAGAAACTGCTGGCCCAGCGCAGCGTCACGGTGCAGCGGCCGGCGCCCAGCGCCGATGCGCCCGGCGGCGTGCGCGCACTCACCGCGGCCACCGACGCCGCCATCGACGAGATTGCGACATGGCTGCAACAGGTCCCTTGAATCCCGATGCCGCAGGCGGCGCGCCGCAGCAGCGCAGCGCAGGGCTGCCACCGGCAAGCCCGGCCCCCCCGGGCGGCGTCCATGGACAAGCCGAGGACCAACGCAAGCCCGGCGGCGGGGCCCTCGCCGTTGAAGAGACACTCCGGCAGGCCGGGCTGGAGATGCTCGGCAACTGCCAGAAGATGTCCGGGCGCGGGCCGGCCCTGCTCGAACATTCGGCGATGCTACAAGACTTCACGCCGCAGGAGCTGGACACGCTGGGTGAGGCCATGTTGCTGGTGCGTGCCCAGCCCGGTCAGGTGCTGATCAGCGAGGGCGACCAGGGCGACTGGATGTTGCTGCTGCTCAGCGGCACAGTGGATGTGACCAAGGCCACACCGCCCGGCACCGATGACGCGGCCTCGCAGGAAGAATTTTCGCGCCTGGGCGTGGCCACAGAGGGCGCCGCCCTCGGCGAGATGTCGATGTTCGACCGCGATGTGCGTTATGCCACCTGCACCGCCATCGACACGGTGGAAGCCGCGGTGCTGAGCCGCGCCGCCATCGGCCAGCTGATCCGCCAGCACCCCGGCGTGGGCGCCAAACTGGTCGTCAAGATCACCCAGCTGCTGGCCCAGCGGCTGCGCAACACCAGCAACCGGCTGGTCAAGATGCTACAAAAAGAGTAGCTGCCAGCGATTGCTGCACAAGGGCTGGAGGCCGATTTGATTACAAAGTCCGGCCCAGAACAGGAAACAGCTTGAGCAGCCCGCCGGTCATCACCTCGATGGCCAGTGCCGCCAGGATCAGCCCCATCAAGCGTGTCATCACATTGATGCCGGTTTTGCCCAGCACGCGCGCAATCGGGTCGGCCAGCGCAAAACACAGGGCCGTCGCCAGGCCGATGACCACGCCGTAGCCGACCAGCATGCCGAGCTGAAACACGTTCTGCGCCTTTTCCGCATAAATCACCACGGTGGACATGGTCGCCGGGCCGGTCAGCAGCGGGATCGTCAGCGGCACCACCGCGATGCTGGCGCCCATCGCGGCTTTTTCGGCACCGTCCTCGAATTCGTTGGTCTGTGGTTTGGCTTCGGCCGGCTGGGCGTTGAGCATGTTCATGGAACTGATCAGCAGCAACATGCCGCCGCCGACCTGGAAACTGGCCAGCGAGATGCTGAAAAATTCCAGAATCTGCAGGCCCAGCAGTGCGCTGGTGGCAATCACCATGAAGGCGCTGAACGCGGCGGTGATGATGGTGTTGCGCCGCTGCTGCGGCGAGAAATCGCGCGTGTAGTGGATGAAGAAGGGCACGATGGCCAGCGGATTGACAATGGCCAGCAGCGTGACAAGCGGTTTGAAATCCATCAATGTTCTTTCGTGCCTCGTTCGTGCAGTGGCCGGGATGTTCGAGCTTCTTATACCTCAAGCAGCCGGCGCTTGACGTACCATGTTTTTCCGCCGCGGCCCGCTGCCTGAGCCGACCTGTCCCGCATTCCAGCATTCCATCCAAAACGCCATCTTCATGCAAGACGCCATGCCATCCGCAGAAATCACCGAGTCCATGTCGCAAGGCCTGGCTTTGCTTCGCCAGGGCAAGCTGGCAGAAGCCAAAGTTTTCTACCGGGCCGTCTTGCAGCGCCAGCCCCGGCATGTCGATGCCTTGAACCTGATGGGCATCATCGAGTCGCAGCACAACAACCACGAACAGGCCCTGGAGCTGATGGACCGGGCCATTGAAGTCGACGGCAACAATGCGGGGACCTATTCCAACCGGGGCCTTGCGCTCAAATCATTGCAGCGCCTTGACGAGGCCATGGCGAGTTTTGACCGCGCGATGGCCATCGCGCCGGGGCATGCCGACGCCTGCTTCAACCGCGGCGTCCTGCATGCCGAGCTCAAACGGTTTGACGCGGCACTGGCCGACTTTGACCAGGTCATCGCCGCCAGGCCCGGCCACGCACAGGCCCATGGCCACCGCGGCGTCGCCTTGCATGAACTCGGGCGTTCCGCCGAAGCGCTGGCCAGTTTCGACCAGGCCATCGGTTTGCACCCCGGGTTTGCAGACGCCCACAACCATCAGGGCTTTGTGTTGCAAACACTGCATCGGCCGGAGGAGGCGCTGCTCAGTTATCAACAGGCGATAGCCATCCAGCCCGACCATGCTGGAGCGCACTGGAATTTATCGAGCTGCCAGCTGC
>CBFGNA010000013.1:0-14118 GCA_965650045.1 uncultured Polaromonas sp. | reverse complement strand
CACCCCGGCAGCCAAGGGTTATTTCAAGGACGCCAAGCTCGACGTCACGATTGATGCGGGCAACGGCTCAGGCGGCACCGTGACGCGTGTCGCCTCGGGCAGCTACGACATGGGATTTGCCGACCTGGCCGCCTTGATGGAGTTCCATGCCAACAACCCCGACGCCGCCAACAAGCCGGTCGCCGTGATGATGGTCTACAACAACACCCCGGCCTCGGTGATGGCGCTGAAAAAGTCCGGCATCAAGACGGTGGCCGACCTCAACAACAAAAAACTCGGTGCGCCGGTGTTTGACGCGGGCCGCCGGGCGTTCCCGATTTTCGCCAAGGCCAACAACATCACCGGCGTGCAGTGGACCGCCATGGACCCGCCGCTGCGCGAGACCATGCTGGCCCGCGGCGACGTGGACGCGATCACCGGCTTCACCTTCACCTCCCTGCTCAACCTCGAAGCCCGGGGCGTGAAAGCCGACGACGTGGTGGTCCTGCCTTATGCCGACAACGGGGTCAAGCTCTACGGCAACGTCATCATTGCCTCGCCAAAAATGATCAAGGAAAATCCTGCCGCCATCAAGGCCTTCCTGCTGGCCTTCACCAAGGGCGTCAAGGAAGTGATCGCCAAACCCGCAGCGGCGATTGAGGACGTCAAGGCCCGCGACGGCATCATCAACACCGCGCTCGAAACCCGCCGCCTGCAACTGGCCATCGACACCGTGGTCAACAGTCCGGATGCCCGCGCCGAAGGTTTCGGCCAGGTTCAGGGGCCGCGCCTGTCCTTGATGGCATCGCAGGTTTCGGATGCGTTCAACACCAAGACGCGCGTGAATCCGGCCGCAGTCTGGAATGGCTCCTTCCTGCCGACTGCTGCAGAACTGAACATCCTGCCGAAAAAATAAAGCCCCCTCCGGCGGTCATCCGCCGGTTCGGCACGCACACAACGGCCAGTCTTTCCCACAGGAATACTGGCCGTTGCCTTGACTGACATCCGTGAATCACGAACCCACACCACGCACCATGCACAAGCCACAGGACGCCCATTTTGTTGACTTCCAGGACGTCTGGCTGGCCTACAACGACGAGTTGCTGGCGCAAAACCATTTCGCGGTGGAAGCCATTGACCTGAAAGTCCGCGAGGGCGAATTCATCGCCATCGTCGGCCCCTCGGGTTGCGGCAAGTCCACCTTCATGAAGCTGACCACGGGCCTGAAGATGCCCTCCAAAGGCCGCATCATGATCGACAGCCAGCCGGTGACCGGGCCGCTGAAGATCTCCGGCATGGCTTTCCAGGCGCCCTCGCTCTTGCCCTGGCGGACCACGGTAGACAACGTGTTGCTGCCGCTGGAAATCGTCGAGCCTTTCCGCAGCCAGTTCAAAACCCGGCGCAAGGAGTTTGAGGAGCGCGCACGCAAGCTGCTGCAAAAAGTCGGCCTCGGCGGCTACGAAGACAAATTTCCGTGGCAACTGTCGGGCGGCATGCAGCAGCGCGTGAGCATCTGCCGCGCGCTGATCCACGAACCCAAAATGCTGCTGCTCGACGAGCCCTTCGGCGCGCTCGATGCCTTCACGCGCGAGGAGCTCTGGTGCATCCTGCGCGACCTCTGGACCGAGCAGCGTTTCAACGTCATCCTGGTCACGCACGATTTGCGCGAATCGGTGTTTCTGGCCGACACCGTATACGTGATGAGCAAGAGCCCGGGCCGTTTTGTGGTCCGAAAGGAAATCGACCTGCCGCGCCCGCGCGACCTGGAAGTGACCTACACCCAGGAGTTCGGCGACATCGTGCACGAGCTGCGCAGCCACATCGGCGCTATCCGCACCCCCGTGATCAACCCGGCGCCCGCCGCCGGAGGGCATTGAACCATGACAAAAAAACAGATTGAGCGCTGGTCCCCGTTTGTGCTGCTGGCGGCCATCATTGCGCTGTGGCAGGCGGTGGTGATGGTCTTCGACATTCCCGAATACATCTTCCCCGCGCCGCTGGCCATTGCCCAGTCCATGGCGGAGTTCGCCGGACCGATTGCGCAGGCCGCCTGGAAAACCTTCTGGGTCACCATGGTCGGGTTCGGCCTGTCCATCGTGGTCGGCGTGATGCTTGGCTTTCTGGTCGGCTCCTCGCGCCTGGCCTATGCCGCCATCTATCCGCTGCTGGTGGCTTTCAACGCCGTGCCCAAGGCGGCCATTGTGCCCATCCTCATCGTCTGGTTCGGCATCGGTGTTGGGCCGGGCATCCTGACGGCGTTTTTGATCTCCTTCTTCCCGATCACGGTCAACATGGCCACCGGCCTGGCGACACTGGAGCCGGAACTGGAAGACGTGCTGCGCGTGCTGGGCGCCAAACGCTGGGACGTGCTGGTCAAGGTCGGCTTGCCGCGCTCCATGCCCTACTTCTACGGCTCGCTGAAGGTCGCGATCACGCTGGCCTTTGTCGGCACCGTGCTGGCCGAGATGACCGCCGGCGACTCCGGCATCGGCTACCTGATGCTCAGCGCCGGCTCGCAGCAACGCATGGCGCTGGCCTTTGCCGGCCTGGTGGTGATCGGTGCGATGGCGATGATCATGTATGAGCTGTTCAGCTACATCGAGAAGCACACCACGGGCTGGGCGCACCGCGGAACGCAGGGGGGCTGAAGTCGCCGCTTCCTTGCTTATGCATCAAATCGGCCTGTAGCCCCCGTCCAGTGGGCGTGAGAAGCTATTGAATTTGTAGCATCGAGGTGTTGCAACAAGCCGAAGATCGCGGCCGTCCTAGAGAAACCGTTCAAGCAGCCGCCGCGACGCCCGGTCCAGCGCCCCCATGTCCTTGACGCTGAAATGCACGCCATGACCGGCCGCAATCAGCAGCGACTGCGGGCTGAGCCGCCGAATGTCTTCTTCGGCCTTGAGCACAAAAGAGGTGGCGCCGCGGTCGGTTTCCACGGCCCAGGTGCTGGGCGTGCCGAAGCCCGACACGCTTTTGATCCGCGTGATGGCGGGGACAAAATCGCGCAGGGCCAGCTCTTCTTCCAGCAGCCTGCGCAGGGTGGGGGGCAGGCCATCGAGGCGCTCCAGCCAGACCAGTTCGTGGCCTTCGCTGCCGACCAGCGAAATACCCTCGTCGGGCGCGGCAATCGGGAAGGCGCGCACCGGCACCACGCCCAGATGTTGCCGGCCCTGGCCGTCGGTCAGCAGCAGGCGGCCCGACGCGTGGCGTTCGAGCTGGAAAGAAATCATGGGTGTTGCCTCAGACATTGCCGCTCCGCTGCGCGGTGTGCGCCACCTGCGAGGTGGCCAGCGCAATCCGGCCCTCCTCGGCGTCCAGGTTGCCTTCGCTGTCCACCTGGCGCGCCTGCGCCTCATACAGCCGCCAATAAGCCCCCTGTTTGGCCATCAGGTCTTCGTGCGGACCGACCTCGACCACCTGGCCGCGATCCATCACCACCAGCCGGTCGGCCTTGCGCAGAGTGGACAGGCGGTGTGCAATCGCAATCGTCGTGCGGCCCTGCACCAGGTTGTCCAGGGCTTTCTGGATTTCCTGCTCGGTTTCGGTGTCCACCGAGGAGGTCGCCTCGTCGAGGATCAGGATGCGCGGGTCAATCAGCAAGGCGCGCGCAATCGAGATGCGCTGGCGCTCGCCGCCCGACAGCCCCTGGCCACGCTCACCGACCAGCGAGTCATAACCCTGCGGCAGGCGCAGGATGAACTCGTGGGCATGGGCCGCACGCGCTGCGGCGACGATCTCGGCGCGGCTGGCGCCGGGTTTGCCGTAGGCGATGTTGTCGGCAATCGTGCCGAAAAACAGGAAAGGCTCCTGCAGCACCAGGCCGATGTTGCGCCGGTAGTCGGCCACGCCAAAACGCCGGATATCGGTGCCGTCAAGGCTGATGCTGCCGTCGGTCACATCGTAAAAGAGGCAAATGAGGTTGACCAGCGTGCTTTTGCCGGAGCCGCTGTGGCCGACCAGCCCGATCATCTCGCCGGGCCGGATGCTGAGATCCAACCCACGGATCACCGCCCGGTTGCCGTAGCGAAAACCCAGGCCATTCATGTCGATGCGTCCTTCAAGCCGCCCCATGGTGACCGGGGTGGCCGGCTCTGGCACGTTGGACACATGATCGAGGATGTCAAAAATACGCTTGGCGCCGGCGGCGGCCTTCTGCGTGACGGACACAATGCGGCTCATGGAATCAAGCCGGGTGTAAAACCGGCCGATGTAGGCCACAAAAGCCGTCAGCACGCCGACCGTGATCTGCTGCTTCGACACCAGCCAGATGCCGAACGCCCAGACCACCAGCAGGCCGATTTCGGTCAACAGCGAGACTGTGGGCGTGAACAGCGACCAGACCTTGTTGAGCTTGTCGTTGACCATCAGGTTGTGGGCATTGGCGTCGCGAAAACGCTGGGCTTCGCGCTTTTCCTGGGCAAAGGCCTTGACCACGCGAATGCCGGGAATCGTGTCAGCCAGCACATTGGTCACTTCAGACCAGACCCTGTCGATTTTTTCAAAGCCGGTGCGCAGCCGCTCGCGCACCGCGTGGATCATCCAGGCGATGAAAGGCAGCGGGATCAGGGTCACCAGCGCCAGCCAGGGGTTGATGGAAAACAGGATGGCCGCCGTCATCAGGATCATCAGGACGTCGGTCGCAAAATCCAGCGCGTGCAGCGACAGAAAGACGTTGATGCGGTCGGTTTCCGAGCCGATGCGCGCCATCAGGTCACCGGTGCGCTTGCCGCCGAAATAGTCGAGGGACAGTTCCAGCAGATGGTCAAAAGTGGCGGTGCGCAGGTCGGCGCCTATGCGCTCGGACACCAGCGCCAGCAAATAAGTGCGGGCCCAGTTCAGCGCCCAGCCCAGGATCGCTGCCGCCAGCAGCGCGCCCAGGATGGCCAGCACCTTCCAGGATTCGATCTGACGGCCGTTCTGGAACGGGATCAGGATGTCGTCCATCAGGGGAATCGTCAGGTAGGGCGCCACCAAGGTGGCCGCTGTGGAGGCCAGGGTCAGCAAAAAACCGGCCAGCAGTTGCCATTGGTAGGGGCGGGCAAAACGCCACAAGCGCAGCAGCACCCAGGTCGAGGGCGGGGTGTGCAGCTCCCGGGCGCAGTTGGAACACTCCTCGCTGTCCGGCGGCAAAAGGGTGTCGCACAGCGGGCACAGGGCCGGGTCCTCGCCCTGCCCGCCCGCCGCGCCCGGCGCCTGTGCAGCGGTCTGGCGCTCGAACAGGCGCAGCAGGCGCAACGCCTGCACGTTGGCCGCCAGGGTGAAACGCCAGCTGGCCAGACGAACATCTCCCTGGTGCAATTCCAGCGTCCCGACACCGGCATGGTCGAAATGGCGCAGCGCCAGGGCCGGCGCGGCGCCCGCCGGGCTGTTGCCGGCCAGCGCCCAGCCCGACCACTGGCCGGTTTCCGGGTCCTGCGACAGGAGGCGGCGGTCTGTCAGGGCCAGCATCCCCCGGGAAAACCGAAGTTGCCGGTTCAGGTCAACCGCCACTGTGCATAAGACGTTCTCATGGGCTGCGAGTTGCGAGCGCAGTCCGGTTTGCGCTGGGCCAGCCTCGCTGGAGTCTTCAACCGTATGAGAATGTTGCATTGTGATTGTGGAAGCCGTCAAAACCGGTGCCCCGAAAATGGCCGGGACCGAAGCGGCGATTTTCGCCCAGACCGGGCCGGTCAGCCATGACGTATTCCGCCGCCTGGGCCGAGACCCTGCCCGCATTAACCAGAAACGCCCCTTCCGGGGCGCTTCACGACAAGAACGCTGCCCCGGCCCGACCGGTTGACCGAACGCCTAAAAACATGAGCAAAAAGGACGACATCAAGCTTCTGCGCATCAACTACCTGCGCGGCCCCAACATCTGGACCTACCGGCCGGTGCTGGAAACCTGGCTGGATCTGGGCGCGCTGGAGGACTTTCCGTCCAACCTGATTCCCGGCTTCAGCGACCGCCTGGTGGCCTTGCTGCCGGCACTGGTGGAGCACCACTGCGGCGTCGGCGAGCGCGGCGGCTTCATCCAGCGTCTGGTCGAGGGCACCTGGGCCGGCCATGTGCTGGAACACGTGGTCATCGAGATGCTGAACCTGGCCGGCATGCCCACCGGTTTTGGCCAGACCCGCAGCACATCGCAGCGCGGCGTGTACCGCATGGTGTTCCGGGCCCGCGACGAACAGGTCGCCCGCAGCGCCCTGGCTGAAGGCCATCGCCTCCTGATGGCGGCCATCAACAACGGGGCCCACCACGAGCCTTATGGCGAAGCCGAACTGCAGGCCGCCGTGGGCCGGGTGCGCGCCAAGGTGGACGAGTGTTATCTGGGCCCCAGCACCGCCTCCATCGTGAGTGCTGCCACCGACCGCGGCATCCCGCACATCCGCCTGAACGACGGCAACCTGGTGCAACTCGGCTATGGCGCCCGCCAGCGCCGCATCTGGACGGCCGAAAGCGAGTTCACCGGCGCCATTGCCGAAGGCATTGCCGGCGACAAGGACCTGACCAAAAGCCTGCTGGCCTCCTGTGGCGTGCCGGTGCCCGAAGGCCAGATTGTGGACAGTGCCGAAGCCGCCTGGGAAGCCGCCCAGGACATCGGCCTGCCGGTGGTCGTCAAACCTTCCGACGGCAACCATGGCCGCGGCGTCTCCATGGACCTGAACACCCGGGAAGAAATCGAGGCAGCCTTTCATGTTGCCGCGCCACAGGGCAGCGACGTGATGGTCGAGCGTTATGTCCGCGGGCACGAACACCGCCTGCTGGTCGTTGGCGGCCGGGTGGTGGCTGCTGCCCGGGGGCAGACCTCTACCGTGCGCGGTGACGGGCGCTCCACCGTGGCCGAACTGATCGAGAGCCAGCTCAACAGCGACCCGCGCCGCGGCTACGAGGAGGACTTCCCGCTCAGCCTGATCAAGCTCGACGAGGAAGAAGCCATCGTGCTGGAGTTGCAGCGCCAGGGCCTGCGCCCCACCGATGTTCCCGCGGCTGGCCGCGAAGTGCTGGTGCAGCGCAACGGCAACGTGTCCATCGACTGCACCGATGAAGTCCACCCGGAGGTGGACTACATCGTCTCGCTCGCCGCGCGCGTGGTGGGCCTGGACATCGCCGGCATTGATCTGGTGGCGCAGGACATCTCCAAACCACTGCATGCCCAGGGGGCAGCCATCGTGGAAGTCAACGCCGGCCCCGGCCTGCTGATGCATCTCAAGCCCGCCGAAGGCGCTCCGCGACCGGTGGGCCGCGCCATTTGCGACCACCTGTTTCCCGAGGCCCCGGAAACGCCCAACCACGGTCGTGTCCCGGTGGTCGGCGTGGCCGGCTCGTCCGGCACCCACCACATCGCGCGGCTGGTCGCCTGGCTGCTGCAACTGTCGGGCCGGCACACCGGCCTGGCTTGCCGCGACGGCCTGTTTGTGGACGGACGCTGCCTGGACAAAACGGACGGCACCTGCTGGGAGGCCGGCCAGCGCCTGCTGATCAACCGCGCGGTGGAGGCGGCCGTTTTTGAAAACAACGCCGACACCATCTTGCGCACCGGCCTGGCCTACGACCGCTGCCAGGTCGGCGTGGTCACCGATCTGGGCGGCTGGGACCGCCTGGGAGAGTTCGACATCTTCGACGAAGAGCCCATGTTCAAGGTCATGCGCTCCCAGGTCGATGTGGTGCTGCCGGACGGCGTTGCTGTCCTCAATGCCGCCCACCCCGCCATTGCCGCCATGGCCAGCCTGTGCGATGGGGAAGTCATTTTTTATGCCGCCGACCCCTCCCTGCCTGCCATCGTGGCCCACGTGGACAGCGGCGGCCGCGCCGTGTTCATGCGGCAGGGGCAGGTGGTGCTGGCCACCGGCCCCAGCGAGCTTTTCCTGCCCGGGCTGGACAAGCTCGCGGTGTGGCAGGACCGCCATGTGCCCACTGCCGAAGACAGCCTGCTCGCCGCCATTGCCGCGGCCTGGGCGCTCGGCATTCCCCTCAACCTCATTGGCGCGGGCATCGAAGCTTTTGAATCAAGCACGGCCCAGCCCGGAAAGACACTCCCATGAACGTCTCGCGCATCCGTGCCCTGCGTGGACCCAACCTCTGGACCCGCCACACGGCGCATGAAGCCATTGTTGCCTGCAGCGAGGCTGAATGTGCCATCGACCGGCTGCCTGGCTTTGAACCGCGCGTGCGCTCGCTGTTTCCGGCCATCGGCGCCCTGCGGCCGGGCGGCTACGCCGGACCGGTGTCGCTGGCCCATGTGCTGGAGTCGGCCGCACTGGCCTTGCAGGCCAACGCCGGTTGCCCGGTCACCTTCAGCCATACGGCGGCGACGCTGGAGCCTGGCGTTTACCAGACCGTGATCGAATACAGCGAAGAGGCCGTCGGCCGCCTGGCCCTGGAACTCGCCGAGGCCCTGGTGCATGCCGCGCTCAACGAAACCGGCTTCGACGTGGAAGCAGCCATAACGCAACTGCGCGACCTCGACGAAGACGAGCGCATCGGGCCGAGCACCGGCGCCATCGTGGACGCTGCCGTCGCCCGCGGCATTCCCTACCGCCGCCTGACGCGCGGCAGCCTGGTGCAGTTCGGCTGGGGTTCGCGCCAGCGCCGCATCCAGGCCGCCGAGCTGGACGCGACCAGTGCGGTGTCCGAGTCGATTGCCCAGGACAAGGATCTCACCAAAAAACTGCTGCTCGCCGCCGGTGTGCCGGTGCCCACCGGCCGGCCGGTCGCCGATGCCGACGACGCCTGGGCCGCCGCGCTGCAGATCGGGCTGCCGGTGGTGGTCAAGCCGCTGGACGGCAACCAGGGCAAAGGGGTCACCGTCAACATCGTCACGCGCGACCACCTCGACATCGCCTTCCGCGCCGCCGCCGAATACGGCGCCGTCATGGTCGAAAAATTCCTCCCGGGCAACGACTTCCGCCTGCTCGTGGTGGGCAACAAGCTGGTGGCCGCCTCGCGCCGGGAGCCGCCCCAGGTGCTGGGCGACGGCCTGCACACGGTGCGCGAACTGGTGGACATCGTCAACCAGGACCCGCGCCGCGGCGAAGGTCATGCCACATCGCTCACCAAAATCCGCTTTGACGAGATTGCCGTGGCCCGGCTGGCTGTGCAGGACCTGACGCCAGAGTCGATTCCCGCACGCGGGCGCCGCGTGATCCTGCGCAACAACGCCAATCTGAGCACGGGCGGCACCGCCACGGACGTGACGGCCGATGTCCACCCTGAAGTCGCCGCCCGAGCGGTGGCCGCAGCGCAAATGATCGGCCTGGACATCTGCGGCGTCGACGTGGTCTGCGAAAGTGTGCTCAAGCCGCTGGAAGCCCAAAACGGCGGTGTGGTTGAAGTCAACGCCGCGCCCGGCCTGCGCATGCATTTGTCGCCGTCCTACGGCAAGGGCCGCGCCGTCGGCGGTGCCATGATCAATGAGCTGTTTGCGCACGGTGACGACGGCCGCGTTCCGGTGGTCGCCGTGACCGGCACCAACGGCAAAACCACCGTAACCCGGCTGATCGCCCATCTGCTGACCGCCAGCGGCCTGCGCTGCGGCATGACCAACACCGATGGCGTTTATGTGGACGGCCGGCAGACCGACAGCGGCGATTGCAGCGGCCCCAAAAGCGCGCGCAATGTGTTGATGCATCCCGATGTGGATGCCGCCGTGTTTGAAGTGGCCCGCGGCGGTGTGTTGCGCGAAGGCCTGGGTTTTGACCGCTGCCAGGTGGCCGTGGTCACCAACGTCGGCAGCGGCGACCACCTCGGCCTGAACTACATCACCACGGTCGAGGACCTGGCGGTACTCAAACGCGTGATCGTCCAGAATGTGGCGCCCACCGGTTACGCGGTACTCAATGCTGCCGACCCCATCGTCGCCGCCATGGCGCCGACCTGTCCCGGCAACGTGATCTATTTTGCGGCCGACCGGCATCACCCGCTGATGGCGACCCACCGTGCCCAGGGCAAACGCACCGTGTACGTCGATGGCAACACCATCGTGGCGGCCGAAGGCGCCTGGCGCGAGCGCGTGTCGCTGCAGCATGTGCCCCTGACGCGCGGCGGCAGCATCGGCTTCCAGGTTGAAAACGTGATGGCCGCCGTGGCGGCGGCCTGGGCGGTCGGCCTGCAGTGGGAAACCCTCAAGAGCGGCCTGGCCAGCTTTGTGAGCGATGCCCACAATGCACCGGGGCGCTTCAATGTGCTGGACTACCGCGGCGCCACCGTGATTGCCGATTACGGCCACAACCCCGACGCCATGCGTGCGCTGGTGGCGGCTGTGGACGCGATGCCGGCCACGCCTGGCCAGCGTCGCAGTGTGGTGATTTCCGGCGCCGGCGACCGCCGCGACAGCGACATCCGGGACCAGACCATCATCCTCGGCAAGGCCTTCGACGATGTGTTGCTGTACCAGGACGCCGCCCAGCGCGGCCGCGCCGACGGCGAGGTTATGGCGCTGCTGCGCGAAGGCCTTGCTGGCGCCAGCCGCACCACCCGCATCGATGAAATCCGCGGCGAGTTCATCGCCATCGACACGGCACTGGAGCGCCTGCAGCCGGGCGACCTCTGCCTGATCCTGGTCGATCAGGTGCAGGAGGCGCTGGCGCATCTCGCTGATCGCGTGAAAGATGCGCGGCAGCTGGCGGCTGCGTGAACGCGGGCCTTTGACGCGTTCAGGACAAAAGCAACTTCTTGTTTGCCAACAAGCCGGGGCACGCCCCTGGCCCAAGTCAAATATGCCTCCAGCCCATGCCGGTCAAGCGTGGGCAGCTACAAATTCAGTAGCACCCAGGACGACGGGGCTGTTCACAGCCGCGGTTAAACTCGACCAATGGCCTGGACCGCAACGCTATCCCTCGACTACTCCCTGCAGGCCGGCAAAACGATTGCGCACTTCCGCCATGACGGCCCGCTGCGCATCCTGCAAAGCCTCTACCCCGAAGGCGACGCGGTCTGCCACAACGTGCTGGTGCATCCGCCGGGCGGCCTGGTCGGCGGCGACACGCTGGACATCGCGGTGACGGCTGCGGCCGGCAGCCACGGCCTTATCACCACGCCGGGCGCCACACGTTTTTACAGATCCCTCGGCGAAGCGGCACTGCAACGCACCCGCATCAGGCTGGAAGCCGGTGCGCGCGTCGAATGGCTCCCGATGGAGGCCCTGTGCTACAGCGGATGCTTGGCGGAGAACCACTTGCGGCTGGAACTGGAACCGGGCGCCGAATTGATCGGCTGGGACGTCACAGCCCTGGGCTTGCCGGGTGCCCAACTGCCTTTTGTGCAGGGCAGTTTCTGTCAGCACATTGAGCTGCCCGGGGTCTGGCTGGAGCGTGCCCGCCTGCGCGCAGAAGATTTGCTGCTGATGGACAGTCCGCTGGGCATGGCAGGACACCGATGCCTTGCCACGCTGTTTCTGGTGGCCGGCAGCAGCTTGCCGCGGGCGCGCCGTGAACAGGCGCTTGGGCTGGCCCGCGAACTGCTGGAAGCCCATGCGCTCAGCAACGCGGCGGGCGCGACCAGCCCGGATGCACAGGTGATCGTGGTGCGGGTCCTGGCGCCGCTGGTGGAACCCGCCATGGCGCTGCTCAAACAGGTGTGGACAAGCTGGCGCCAGAATTTATGGGGACAGGCGACCTCCAGCCCACGCATCTGGTCGGTCTGACGGCCAGCCCCCCGGGGTTTAATCCCGCAAGTCTGCAGGCACCTTGCCACCGTTGGCTGCCAGCTTGTTCATGACCTGTTTGTGCAGCCAGATGTTCATGGCCGCGCTGTCATTCATGTCGCCGGTGTAGCCCAGTTCCGTGGCCAGCGCCTTGCGCTCACCCAGGCTGCTGTCCAGGTCCAGCAACTTCATCAGGTCAACGATGGAGGTTTTCCAGTTGAGCTTTTGCGAATTCTTGCTGGCCATGTCATCCAGCAAGGCCTTCACATCCACCTCGGCCATGGTGGCCGAGGCTGCACCCGCTGCGCCCGCAGCACGCGACGCGGCTTCGGACGCGGCGGTCGCGGCAGCGGCCTCTTCGGGAGACAGCGAACCACCCGCCGGCGCGGGCGAAGTTTCAGCGTGCGCCGATGGGAAAATTTTGCTGAAGATTTTGCCGAGGATGCTCATGATGGGTTCCATTCTGAAAAGTGAAGCCTCATCCTAGACACGTGGGCGCCCCGGAGCAACAGGCAAAAGCCCGCACCCCTGTCGGAAAATACCCTCAAGCATCAGGCCCACTGGCGACCGGCACCTACGAAGTCCGGCCGGAGCGTCCTACTTGCAGCGAAGGTGCGCTGCGCACAATGGGTTTCCCGGGCCGTCGCCCTGCAATCCAATCCCCTATATGCGAGACACCATGAAAACTTCCGTGTTGACCCCTCTCATGCTGGCCCTGACCCTGGTTTTCGCCGGTTGCGCCAGCACCACCGAAAGCGGCGCCGTCGGCGCGTCGCGCTCCCAGCTGCTGCTGGTGTCCTCAGACGAGCTGAACACCATGGCCGAGCAGGCCTATGCCAAGCTGAAAACTGAGGCGTCTGCCAAAGGCGCGCTCAACACCGACGCAGCAATGCTGGCACGGGTGCGTAACGTCGCCGCACGCATCCAGCCCCAGACGGCCGTGTTCCGTCCTGATGCCCCGGGCTGGAAGTGGGAAGTCAATGTCATCGAAAGCGAGCAGCTCAACGCCTTCTGCATGCCCGGCGGGAAAATCATGTTTTATACCGGCCTGATCCGCAAGCTCAAGCTCAGTGATGAGGAAATCGCTGTTGTGATGGGGCACGAGATTGCCCACGCGCTGCGAGAACATTCACGCGAGCAGGTCTCGCAGGCTGCGGCCGCGCAGACCGCGATTGGTATTGGTACCCAACTGCTGGGTCTCGGTGACGGCGCCAGCCAGATCACCGGTGCAGCCTACGAAGCGCTGGTCGCCACACGCTTCAGCCGCGCCCATGAAACCGAAGCCGATCGCATTGGGCTCGAACTGATGGCGCGGGCCGGCTACAACCCCCAGGCCGGTGTCACGCTGTGGCAAAAGATGGGCAGCGCCACAGCCAGCGGCGCAGGTACGCCCGACTTTCTGAGTACCCACCCCAGCGACAGCAGCCGCGTGCAGCAGATCCAGTCCCTGCTGCCCACCGTCACACCGCTGTACCAGGCCGCGCGGCGCTGATCCGCCCGACCTGACGGCAGCCGGACACCGGCCACCGGCGACGGGCCGCGGCGCGTCAGCGGCGCTTCAACCACTCACAATGCGCGGAGAAATGCCATGCCCGCAGCCATGACCACCAACGAAATTTATCTCATCGCCATGGCGATTTTCTTCTCGGCGGCTGGGTCGAGTCGCCCTGGCATGCGCGAACGATGTATTGCGAGGTGAGCATGACATGCGATGGCGGACGGCTGCAAGCTGCCGGAATCAAATCGCGACCAGTTGCCGCACGCCGTTGGCCTGCATGTCCTTGCCCTGGCCGCGTGCGATGAACTCGCCGCGCTCCATCACCAGGTAGTCGTCGGCCAGTTCTTCGGCGAAGTCATAGTACTGCTCGACCAGCAGGATGGCCATGTCGCCGCGGTCGGCCAGCATGCGGATCACGCGGCCGATGTCCTTGATGATGCTGGGCTGGATGCCTTCGGTCGGCTCGTCAAGGATGAGCAGTTTGGGCTTGGCCGCCAATGCCCGCGCAATCGCCAGTTGCTGCTGCTGCCCGCCCGACAGGTCGCCGCCGCGCCGGCTCAGCATCTGCTTGAGCACCGGAAACAACTCGTACAGCTCCGGAGGAATCGGCGTGCTGGCACTTTTGTAAGCCAGGCCCATGCGCAGGTTTTCCTCAACCGTCAGGCGCGCAAAAATCTCGCGGCCCTGCGGTACAAAACCAATACCGGCACGTGCACGCTCATACGGCGTGGCGTTCTGGATCGGCTTGCCATCGAATTCGATGGTGCCGGTCTTGATGGGCACCAGGCCCATCAGGGACTTGAGCAGCGTGGTCTTGCCAACGCCATTGCGGCCCAGCAGCACGGTCACCTTGCCGAGATGGGCTTCCAGGCTCACATCGCGCAGGATGTGGGAGCCGCCGTAGTACTGGTTGATGTTTTTGACGTTTAGCATGTCGTGTTTCTCGTCAAGTCTATTGACTGCGTGGCAAGCCGGGTCTCGCCCCGGCGGGCGAGGCACTTTTCTTTGCGTCGCCAAAGAA
>CBFGNA010000012.1:0-14460 GCA_965650045.1 uncultured Polaromonas sp. | reverse complement strand
AATTCTCATAGATTACTAACCAGTCAGTCAGTAGTATCGATGTTGCTCCTTGCCTTTGCCCATTTCCGCCACCGTTTGCCCCTCACACCATGCACAAAACCGCCTTTGTTCTTCTTGGCAGCGCCCTGATTCTGGCCGCCTGCTCCAAGTCTGCGCCGCCCGAAGAGCCGATCCGGGCGGTCAAGGTGATTACGGTCGGCACCGACAGCTTCACGGCGAATTACGAGTTTGCCGGTGAGGTCAAAGCCCGGGTCGAGTCCCGGCTGGGCTTTCGGGTCGGGGGCAAGATCATCAAGCGCCAGGCCGAGCTTGGGCAACATGTCAAAGCCGGCCAGGTGCTGGCTCAACTCGACCCGCAGGACTACAAATTGGCGGCTGATGCGGCGCGTGCCCAGGTGGCGGCCGCCTCCACACAGCGTGACCTGGCTGCCGCAGACTACAAGCGCTACAAGGAACTGAAAGACCAGAACTTCATCAGTGGCGCCGAACTGGAACGCCGTGACACCACCCTGAAAGCGGCACAGGCCCAGCTCGAACAGGCGCAGTCGCAACTGGCGGTGCAGGGCAACCAGGCCAACTATGCGGCGCTGGTGGCCGACGTGTCGGGCGTGGTCACCGCCGTGGATGCGGAAGCCGGCCAGGTGGTGACCGCCGGAACGCCGGTGCTGCGCATTGCCGCCGATGGCCCGCGCGACGTGGTGTTCTCGGTCCCGGAAGACAAGGTTGCCGCCATCAAGGTGGGCATGCCGGTGAAAGTGCGGGTGTGGTCGCAGGCGCTTGAACTCAGCGGCAAAGTGCGCGAGGTTTCCGCCAGCGCCGACCCGGCCACACGGACCTATCCCGTCAAAGTGGCACTCGACACCCAGGACTCCCCGGTGCTGGGCGCCACGGCCTATGTCCAGCCGCAGGGGCTGGGCGCGGCCGGCGTACAGGTCATCAAGCTGCCGACCAGTGCGCTGCGCCAGGACGGCAAAAGCAGCGCGGTCTGGGTGCTTGACAAGGCGAGCATGACGGTCAGGTCGCAAACCATCCAGATCGCCACTGCCGACGGTAACGAGGCCGTGATTGCCGCTGGCCTGCAGCCCGGCATGCTGGTGGTCAGTGCCGGGGTGCATGTGCTCTCACCCGGCCAGAAGGTCACCATTTATCAGCCAAAAGTGGCTGTAGCCCCCGTCCAGACTGCGCAGACAGCTATCAATCCGATAGCGTCCACTGCGCCCGCTGCGGCCGCCACGCCTGCTGCAGCGCCTGCGAAGTGAGGCAGGCATGAACCCCGAACAAGCAAAAGACAGTTTCAACCTGTCCAAATGGGCGCTGGATCATCCGGCGCTGACGCGTTACCTGATGGTGGTGCTGATGCTGCTGGGTTTTGCGTCCTACTTCCAGCTCGGGCAGGACGAGGACCCGCCTTTTACCTTTCGCGCGATGGTGGTGCGCACCTACTGGCCGGGCGCCACGGCGCAGCAGGTGGCCGAGCAGGTGACTGACAAGCTGGAGCGCACGCTGCAGGAAGTGCCTTACGCCGACAAGATCCGCAGCTATTCCAAGCCGGGCGAGTCGCAGATCATTTTCCAGATCAAGGATTCGTCCAAAGCGTCCGACGTGGCCGGTGTCTGGTACGCGGTGCGCAAAAAGATCGGCGACATGCGTTACACGCTGCCGGCCGGCGTGCAAGGGCCGTTTTTTAACGACGATTTCGGCGACGTTTATGGTGTGATCTACGCGCTGCAGGCCGATGGTTTCAGTTATGCCGAGCTCAAGACCTTTGCCGACGACGTGCGTCAGCGCCTGCTGCGCGTGCCCGATGTCGCCAAGGTCGAGCAGTTTGGCGTGCAGGATGAAAAACTGTTCATCGAGATTTCGCAAAAACGCCTGGCCCAGCTCGGGCTGGACTTCAACCAGGTGCTGAACCAGCTCGGCCAGCAGAACGCGGTCGAATCCGCCGGCGCCATCCAGACACCGCTGGACGTGGTGCAGGTGCGTGTGGCCGGGCAGTTTGAAGCCATCGAGCAACTCCGTGCCATGCCGATACGCGGCAATTCAGGCAACCAGCTGCGACTGGGGGACATCGCCGAGATCAAGCGCGGCTACGTCGATCCGCCGGCGGTCAAGGTGCGCCACCAGGGCCGCGAAGTGATCGCGCTGGGGGTGTCCATGGCCAAGGGTGGCGACATCATTGCGCTGGGCAAGGCCCTGAAGGGCGCGACCGAGGGCATCAGTGCGAACCTGCCCGCCGGCATCGAGCTGGTGCAGATCCAGGACCAGCCGACGGCGGTGGCCACTTCCGTCAATGAATTTGTGCGCGTGCTGATCGAGGCCGTGGTGATCGTGCTGGCGGTGAGTTTCATCGCGCTGGGTTTCCACCGGCGGCCGGGTCAACACCCGCTGTGGAAGCGTTATTACATCGACATGCGGCCGGGCCTGGTGGTGGGCATCACCATTCCGCTGGTGCTGGCGGTGACTTTCCTGGCGATGAATTATTTCGGCATTGGCCTGCACAAGATATCGCTGGGCTCGCTGATCATTGCGCTGGGCCTGTTGGTGGACGACGCCATCATTGCGGTCGAGATGATGGTGCGCAAGATGGAGGAGGGCTACGACAAGGTGCGCGCTGCGACCTTTGCCTACGAGATCACCGCCATGCCCATGTTGACGGGCACGCTGATCACGGCGGTGGGATTTTTGCCCATTGGCCTGGCCAAATCGACCGTGGGCGAGTACACCTTTGCGATTTTTGCGGTGACGGTGATTGCGCTGGTGCTGAGCTGGGTCGTGTCCGTGTATTTTGTGCCTTACCTGGGCACACTGCTGCTCAAGGCCAGGCCGCTGCCGGAAGGCGCTGCCGCGGGCCACCAGGAGCACTTCGACACGCCGTTTTACAAGACCTTCCGCCGCGCGGTGAACTGGTGCGTCGAGTACCGCTGGATCACCATCGGCGCGACGATATTGTTTTTTGCGCTGGGTATTGTCGGCATGGGCAAGGTGCAGCAGCAGTTCTTTCCGGATTCCAGCCGCCCCGAGATCATGGTGGATATCTGGTTTCCCGAAGGCACCTCGTTTGCTGCCAATGAACTGACGGCCAAACGGGTGGAGGCACGTCTGCTCCAGGAGAACGGTGTGAAATCCGTCAGCACCTGGGTCGGCTCCGGCGTGCCGCGTTTTTACCTGCCGCTGGACCAGGTCTTCCCGCAGAGCAATGTGTCGCAGTTCATCGTCTTGCCCAAAGACCTGAAGGTGCGCGAATCGCTGCGCATCAAGCTGCCGGCGCTGCTGGCCCAGGAGTTCCCGGAGGTGCGCGGCCGCATCAAGCTGCTGCCCAACGGCCCGCCCGTGCCTTACCCGGTGCAGTTCCGCGTGGTCGGCACCGATCCGCTGGTGCTGCGCGAACGCGCCGACGAGGTCAAGGCCGCGATGCGCGAAAGCGCCAACACCCGCGGTGTCAACGACAACTGGAACGAGTCGGTCAAGGTGTTGCGCCTGGAAGTGGACCAGTCCAAGGCGCGCGCGCTGGGCGTGACCAGCCAGTCGATTGCGCAGGCGTCCAAAACCATTCTCGCCGGCAGCACCGTCGGGCAGTTCCGCGAGGGTGACAAACTGATCGACATCGTGTTGCGCCAGCCGCTGGACGAGCGCAACGCCATCACCGATCTGGGCAACGCCTATCTGCCGACAGCCTCGGGCAAGGCTATCCCGCTGACGCAGATCGCCAAACCGGTGTTCACCTGGGAGCCGGGCGTGATGTGGCGGGAGAACCGCGACTACGCGATCACTGTGCAGGGCGACATCGTCGAAGGCCTGCAGGGCGCGACCGTGACGGCTGAGCTGCTGCCGGGCCTGAAAGCCATCGAGGCCAAGTGGCACCAGAACGGCATGAGCGGCTACCGCATTGAAGTCGCGGGCGCGGTGGAAGAAAGCAGCAAGGGCTCGTCCTCGATTGGCGCCGGCTTGCCGGTCGCGCTGTTTATCGTGCTAACCCTGCTGATGCTGCAGCTGCATAGCTTCAGCCGTTCGATCCTCGCCTTTCTCACGGGCTTTATGGGCATCGCGGGCGTAGCCGGAGCCCTTCTGCTGCTAAACAGGCCATTCGGTTTTGTCGCGCTGTTAGGTGTGATTGCGTTGTTCGGAATGATTATCCGAAACTCGGTGATTCTGATCGACCAGATCGAGCAGGACCGGGCAGCCGGTGTTCCGGCTTGGGACGCGATTGTCGAGTCGGCCGTGCGCCGGCTGCGCCCCATCGTGCTGACCGCCGCTGCCGCCGTGCTGGCCATGATTCCGCTGTCACGCAGCGTGTTCTGGGGGCCGATGGCCGTGGCCATCATGGGCGGCCTGATCGTGGCCACCGTGCTGACGCTGCTGGCCCTGCCGGCGATGTACGCCGCATGGTTTCGCGTGAAACGGGAAACACCGGCGTTTCAATAATCCGCCCAGCGGGCCGGCGCGCAGCGCCAGACCCGCATGGTTTCGCGTGAAACGCGAAACCCCGGGTGTGCTTCCCGCGTAAAGCGGGCCCGGGCTGACTGGCGGCTGGGAAGGGCGCCGATACAGGCTAAAATAGAAAGTTGACCGATTTCAGGCGGGGGTCCGTAAAGTTGCGGATTCCCGTTTTTATTTCAGGCGCGCGGGTGGCGAAATTGGTAGACGCACCAGGTTTAGGTCCTGACGTCCGCAAGGATGTGGGGGTTCGAGTCCCCCCCCGCGCACCACCAGTGAGATTTTCAGGACGTTTGCCGCGGGGCCTTTGCCGCAGGCGTGCGTCTTTTACACATCCTCGATATTAGGAGTAGATCATGGCCGTGACTGTTGAAACCCTTGAAAAGCTGGAACGCAAGATGACCCTGACCCTGCCGGTCAGCGCCATCCAGTCTGAAGTTGACTCCCGCCTCAAGCGCATGGCCCGCACGGTCAAGATGGACGGCTTCCGTCCCGGCAAGGTCCCCATGAATGTGGTGGCCCAGCGTTACGGCTACTCGGTGCATTACGAAGTCATGAACGACAAGGTCGGCGAGGCTTTCTCGCAGGCCGCCAACGAGGCCAAGCTGCGTGTGGCCGGCCAGCCGCGTATCAGCGAAAAGGAAGGCGCGCCCGAGGGTGAGTTGGCCTTTGATGCGGTGTTTGAGGTGTATCCCGAAGTCAAGATCAACGACCTGGCTAACGCCGAAGTCGAAAAACTGACTTCCGAAGTCAGCGACGAGGCCATCGACAAGACCCTGGACATCCTGCGCAAGCAGCGTCGCACCTTCGCCCAGCGCGCGATGGACGCCGCTGCCCAGGACGGCGACCGTGCCACCATCGATTTCGAAGGCAAGATCGACGGCGAGCCTTTTGCCGGCGGCAAGGCTGAAGACTTCCAGTTCCTGGTCGGCGAAGGCCAGATGCTCAAGGAATTTGAAGATGCCGTGCGCGGCATGAAAAGCGGCGAGAGCAAGACCTTCCCACTGAGCTTTCCTGCCGACTACCACGGCAAGGATGTGGCCGGCAAGCAGGCCGACTTCCTGGTGACGGTCAAAAAAATCGAAGCCGCCCACCTGCCTGAAGTCAACGAGGCGCTGGCCAAGTCCCTCGGTATCGCCGACGCCAGCGTCGAGGGCCTGCGTGCCGACATCAAGAAAAACCTGGAGCGCGAAGTCAAGTTCCGCCTGCTGGCACGCAACAAAAACGCCGTGATGGACGCACTGGTTGCCAATGCCGAGCTGGATGTCCCCCAGTCCATCGTGCAGGCCGAACTGCAGCGCATGGTCGAAAGTGCGCGAGCCGATCTCAAGCAACGCGGCATCAAGGACGCGGACAAGGCGCCCATTCCCGACGACATCTTCCGCCCGCAAGCCGAAAAGCGCGTGCGCCTCGGCCTGGTCGTGGCCGAACTGACCCGCGCCAACAACCTGTTCCCGACCAACGAGCAGGTCAAGGCTCATGTGCAGGAACTGGCGTCCAGCTACGAAAAACCCGAGGATGTGGTGCGCTGGTACTTCGGCGACGAAAAACGCATGGCCGAAGTCGAGTCGGTGGTGATTGAAAACAATGTCACCGATTTTGTGATGGGCAAAGCCAAGGTGGTTGAAAAAACCGTGGCTTTCGACGAACTGATGGCACAGAACTGAACCTTCCGGCAGCCTGCGCGCAAGCGCGGGCCAAATTTTCGGAACAGGGGCTTGCGGCTACGGCTTCAAGCCCCATTTATTTTTGGGTAAAGTAGCCTCACACATCGGAGAACACATGATTTACAACAGCGCACAGGAAATTCAGGGCCTCGGCATGGTGCCGATGGTGATCGAGCAGTCTGGCCGCGGTGAGCGGTCCTATGACATTTATTCGCGGCTGCTGAAAGAGCGCGTGATTTTTCTGGTGGGCCCGGTCAACGACCAGACCGCCAACCTGGTGGTGGCGCAGCTGCTCTTCCTGGAGAGCGAGAACCCCGACAAGGACATTTCCTTCTACATCAACTCGCCCGGCGGCTCGGTCACGGCCGGCATGGCGATTTACGACACCATGCAGTTCATCAAGCCCGACGTTTCCACGCTGTGCACCGGCATGGCTGCCAGCATGGGTGCTTTCCTGCTGGCCGCCGGCACCAAGGGCAAGCGCTTTTCGCTGCCCAATTCGCGTGTGATGATTCACCAGCCTTCTGGCGGCGCCCAGGGCCAGGCCACGGACATTGAAATCCATGCCCGCGATATCCTCAAGACGCGCGAACAGCTCAACCGCATTCTGGCCAACAACACCGGCCAGACCATCGAAAAGATCGAGCGTGACACCGAGCGAGACTATTTCATGTTCGCCGACGAGGCCAAGGCTTATGGCGTTGTGGACGAGGTCATCAGCAAGCGTCCCTGACCTCAAGCGTTCCACCCGGTCAGTTGCGACACGGCAACGGCGTTTTCCGTCACAGGAAACGCCGTTTTTTTATCGCCGGGCCGCCCCAAGATAAAAAGCGCCCCCTCGGAGGGGGGCAGCGAAGCGTGGGGGCTGAATTTATTTGGTTATCATTAGTCAACCACCCCTTTCGGGACCCCACAAAGGCAACTCCACCAATGGCCGAGAAAAAAGGCTCTTCCAGCGAAAAGACACTGTATTGCTCGTTTTGCGGCAAAAGCCAGCATGAGGTCAAAAAACTCATTGCCGGCCCTTCGGTCTTTATCTGTGATGAATGCATTGACCTGTGCAACGAGATCATTCGTGACGAGTTGCCGGCCGGCGAAGATGTGCGCGAAACGCGCGGTGACCTGCCGACCCCGCTGGAGATCAAGGCTACGCTGGATGGTTATGTGATTGGCCAGGAACCGGCCAAGCGCACGCTGGCTGTCGCGGTTTACAACCATTACAAGCGCCTGCGCCACAAGGACAAGGCGAAAAAGGACGAGGTCGAGCTCACCAAGAGCAACATCCTGCTGATTGGCCCAACCGGCTCTGGCAAGACCTTGCTGGCCCAGACACTGGCGCGCACGCTGAATGTGCCGTTTGTGATGGCCGATGCCACCACGCTGACGGAAGCCGGTTATGTCGGTGAAGATGTCGAAAACATCATCCAGAAGCTGCTGCAAAGCTGCAACTACGAAGTTGAGCGTGCGCAGCAGGGCATCGTGTACATCGACGAGATCGACAAGATTTCTCGCAAATCCGACAACCCTTCGATCACGCGCGACGTGTCGGGTGAGGGCGTGCAGCAGGCCCTGCTCAAGCTGATCGAGGGCACCATGGCGTCGGTGCCGCCCCAGGGCGGGCGCAAACATCCGAACCAGGATTTCCTGCAGGTGGACACCACCAACATCCTGTTCATCTGCGGCGGTGCCTTCTCGGGGCTGGAAAAAGTCATCGAGAACCGCACCGAGGCTTCGGGCATCGGTTTTGGCGCCGCCGTCAAGAGCAAGAAGGCGCGCAGCCTGACCGAGTCTTTCAAGGATGTGGAACCGGAAGACCTGATCAAGTTCGGCCTGATCCCCGAACTGGTTGGCCGCATGCCGGTGGTCGCCACCCTGGCCGAGCTGACCGAAGACGCGCTGGTGCAGATCCTGACCGAGCCGAAAAACGCGGTGGTCAAGCAGTTCAGCAAGCTGCTGTCCATGGAGGGTGTGGATCTCGAAATCCGGCCCTCCGCGCTCAAGGCGATTGCCCGCAAGGCGCTGGCCCGCAAGACCGGCGCCCGCGGTTTGCGCTCGATTCTTGAGCAGTCGCTGATCGACACCATGTTTGACCTGCCCAATACCAGCAACGTTGAAAAAGTGGTGGTGGACGAATCGACCATCGAGGAAGACAAGCCGCCGCTGCTGGTTTACCGTGAGGCTGCCAGGCAGGCCTGAGACCCCGGGCGCCGGTATGGCTTGAAAACCCGCTGCTGTGCCCCACGTTGGAGTTTGTCGTTGTTGCCTGGTGTGAAAGCCCGATACCGGATACCCGTCCCGATGTCAGGGCTTTCGTTCCAGGCTTACCTTTAAGGTTCTATGTCCGCACAAACCACATTGCCCTCCAGCCCGATTGACCTGCCACTGCTTCCGCTTCGCGATGTGGTGGTGTTTCCCCACATGGTGATCCCGCTGTTTGTCGGCCGGCCGAAAAGCATCAAGGCGCTTGAGTCCGCGATGGAGGCGGAGCGCCGGATCATGCTGGTGGCGCAGAAAACCGCGGCCAAGGACGAACCCTCGGTTGAAGACATGTTCGAGGTCGGCTGCGTAGCCACCATTTTGCAGATGCTGAAACTGCCCGATGGCACCGTCAAGGTACTGGTCGAAGGGCAACAGCGGGCCAAGGTCAACAAGATCGAAGAGGGTGAGATGCACTTCAGTGCCAACGTCACCCCTGTGGAGCCGGAAGTCGCTCTTCCCGGCGACAAGACCAGTGAGATCGAAGCACTGCGCCGGGCGGTGATGCAGCAGTTCGACCACTACGTCAAGCTGAACAAGAAAATTCCACCGGAAATCCTGACTTCGATCTCCAGCATCGACGATGCCGGCCGGCTGGCCGACACGATCGCCGCCCACCTGCCGCTCAAGCTCGATGCCAAGCAGGTCATCCTGGATCTGGATCCCGTCAAGGCCCGTCTTGAAAACCTCTACGAGCAGCTCGAACGGGAAGTGGACATCCTGAATGTCGACAAGAAGATCCGCGGGCGCGTGAAGCGCCAGATGGAGAAAAACCAGCGCGACTTCTATCTGAACGAACAGGTCAAGGCCATCCAGAAAGAACTCGGTGAAGGCGAAGAGGGTGCCGACATCGAGGAGATCGAGAAAAAGATCAAGACCGCCAAGATGCCTCAGGAAGCCCGCAAGAAGGCCGAGAGTGAGCTCAAGAAACTCAAGCTCATGTCGCCGATGTCGGCGGAGGCCACGGTGGTGCGCACCTACATCGATGTGCTGACCGGTTTGCCCTGGAGCAAGAAAACCAAGATCAAGCACGACCTGGCCAATGCCGAGGCGGTGCTCGACGAGGACCACTACGGTCTGGAAAAGGTGAAGGATCGCATCGTCGAATACCTCGCCGTGCAGCAGCGCGTGGACAAGCTCAAGGCACCCATCCTCTGCCTGGTCGGCCCTCCAGGTGTGGGCAAGACCTCGCTGGGACAGTCCATTGCCAAGGCGACGGGCCGCAAGTATGTGCGTATGGCGCTGGGCGGCATGCGGGACGAGGCCGAAATCCGCGGCCATCGCCGCACCTACATTGGCGCGTTGCCTGGCAAGGTCCTGCAAAGCCTGACCAAGGCCGGCACACGCAACCCGCTGTTCCTGCTGGATGAAATCGACAAGCTGGGCACGGACTTCCGGGGCGATCCTTCCAGCGCGCTGCTGGAGGTGCTGGATCCCGAGCAAAACCACACCTTTGGGGACCATTACGTCGAGGTGGACTTCGACCTCAGCGATGTGATGTTCGTGGCGACTTCCAATTCGATGAACA
Source organism: uncultured Polaromonas sp. (assembly GCA_965650045.1). Lineage (GTDB taxonomy): Bacteria > Pseudomonadota > Gammaproteobacteria > Burkholderiales > Burkholderiaceae_C > Polaromonas. Next base: position 4,575 of record CBFGNA010000012.1, on the reverse strand, counting down.
TTCCGCCGGCGCTGCTGGACCGCATGGAAGTGATCCGGCTGTCGGGTTACACCGAGGACGAAAAAACCAGCATCGCCATGCGTTACCTGCTGCCCAAGCAGCTCAAGAACAACGGCGTCAAAGACGGCGAAATCGAAGTCCAGGAACAGGCGGTCCGCGATATCGTGCGTTACTACACCCGCGAAGCAGGCGTGCGCTCGCTGGAACGCGAACTCTCAAAAATCTGCCGCAAGGTCGTCAAGGGCATCCAGCTCAAGAAACTGCAGCCCAAGGTTGTGGTGACCGCAGACAACCTCAACGAGTATCTGGGCGTGCGCAAGTTCGACTATGGCCGCGCCGAGAACCACAACCAGATCGGCCAGGTGGTGGGACTGGCCTGGACCGAGGTCGGCGGCGACCTGCTGACCATTGAAGCGGCCATGATGCCCGGTAAAGGTGTGATCACGCGTACCGGCTCACTGGGCGACGTGATGAAGGAATCGGTGGAGGCGGCGCGCACTGTGGTGCGGAGCCGTGCGCGCGTTCTCGGCATCAAGGACGAAGTGTTCGAAAAGCGCGATATCCATATCCACGTGCCCGATGGCGCCACGCCAAAAGACGGCCCCAGTGCGGGCGCGGCCATGACCACGGCCTTTGTGTCTGCCATCACCGGCATTCCGGTTCGTGGCGATGTTGCCATGACCGGTGAGATCACGCTGCGTGGCGAAGTCACGGCCATCGGCGGATTGAAGGAGAAGCTGTTGGCCGCATTGCGCGGTGGCATCAAGACCGTGATCATTCCGGAAGAAAACGCCAAGGATCTGCAGGAGATTCCTGAAAATGTGAAAAACGGGCTGGAAATCCTGCCTGTGAAGTGGATCGATCAGGTGCTGCAAATCGCATTGACGCGTCAGCCGGTGCCATTGACGGAAGAAGAAGCTGCCGCTGTGGCGGCGGCGGCTCCGGCGGCTGCAAATCCGGACGTGGCGGGCAGTGTGAAACACTGACGGCGCAAATTTTCAGGATGGTTTCAAAAGCGCAAAAAACTGCGCTATAATTTGAGGCTGTAATCGCGGGAGTAGCTCAGTTGGTAGAGCGCAACCTTGCCAAGGTTGAGGTCGAGAGTTCGAGACTCTTCTCCCGCTCCAATTCAAAAGGGCAGCACGTTAAAATGCTGTCCTTTTTCTTTGGGGTGACGCATAAAAAAGCAGCCGATAAAATCCTCGGGTTTTGCGGATGCGGACAGATCACGGCGCGGTAACAAAGCGGTTATGTACCGGATTGCAAATCCGGCTAGCCCGGTTCGACTCCGGGCCGCGCCTCCAGTAAAACGCTTGCTTTCTTCTTGCACGGGCCTCGTCAGTCGAAATGACGGGGCCTTTTTGTTTCACAATGGAAAGCCTGCCCGGGTGGTGAAATTGGTAGACACATCGGACTTAAAATCCGCCGCTTTCCTGCATAAGGGGCGTACCGGTTCGATTCCGGTCCCGGGCACCACAACTAGTTTCCGGCCTCTCGGCTGGCATGCTTTTTCCACGTCCCCGGCCGCGCCGGTGTTCGGTGTTCATCGGCGCACCAACTGGTTAAGATAGCTTCCATGGCCCGCTACAACACCCCTCCTTTTGAAATCCACGTACACGGCGAAGTCCCTTTGCGCGACGACGTCGGTTTCGTGCAGCTGCAGGATGCGCTCAAGCCGCTGTGGGCTTACGCCGGTGCCAAATCGCTGGCCGATGGCGCCGCCAGCGTGTACGAGGAAGAACCGGGCATACGCTTCGATGCGGGTCAGCACCTGCTGCAGTTTTGCTGGACAGTTCCTGGCGACGAAGACTTCAGGCAGGTCCTGGATGAAGTCTGCATGGCGCTCAACGAGATGGCCTTGAGCGGAGCGCCTATCGAAGTCACTTTTTACGACGCCGATTTCGACGAGGATGAAGAGCGTGAAGGCGAAGAAGCCAGGGATGACTTTGCGATGTATTTTGTCGGCCCGACACCGGCGGCCATCATGCAGGTCCAGCGCGATCTGCTGGTGCAGGACATGATCGGACTGCTGGAGCGGCATTTCGATGCCACGGAGCTGGGCGACGTGGTGGTTGCCGTGGATAAACTTTTCGAAAAACGCTTTGAAACCCTGGTCAACTCCATGCAGCTCGGGCGCCCTCCGAGGGGCATGGGCGGGCCTCAGGGCGGCTCTGGTCATGGCGGTGGCCGCAAGCCGCGCCACCTGCACTGAACGCTGACAGCCGCTTGCAGGCTGCTTTATGTGTCCTGCTTCAGACCCAGCCCGGTCAGATAAATAGTGATCGCTTCTTGGCCGACCGCCACCAGGTCGAAGGCGTCGCTGTCCAGGAACCAGTTCTGGATCAGTCCGTCAATAAGGGCATGCAGGCCTTCGGCGCAGGTGGCCGCCGGTGCCGCCAGCGTGACGGCCCGGCGCTGTGCCGCAGCACTCAGGCCATGCTGCACCCTGGCGAGAAATTCCCGGCGTACCGACAGGTGGCGCGCGCGCACCGCCTGAAGTTCATCGACATATTCCACTTTCTGGGTCGCTACCTCCAGCACACGGCGTGTCTGCGGATCAGTGGCGATGCGAACCAGTGCGCCACGCATGCCGGCGCAAAGCCGGGCCAGCGGGTCGGCGCCGTTGTCACGCCCGATGTCCTCAAACGATTGTTCCAGCGGCAGCGTCACGCGCTCCATCATGGCGTTGAAAAGGTCCGCCTTGTCCTTGAAATGCCAATAGATCGCGCCGCGGCTGGTGCCCGCTTGCCGGGCGATGTCATTGAGCGAGGTCCGCGACACGCCCTGCGCCTGAAACAGCACCTCCGCCGCATCCAGCAGGCTGTGGCGGGTGGCCAGGGCGTCTTCCTTGGTGCGACGAGCCAAAATTCTTGTCCTGTGATTTAATTTTGCGAGGGCTTCGAATATACATTCATAAATGTATGTAAAATTTGGTGCTCGCGAAAAGCCCCGGTTTTGGGCAAGCTTTCCTTGCTGAAACGCTTCCCGTTCCTTTTTTCTCATTCCTGCACCCCGCCATTCTTCAAGGAAGCAGCATGCCTACGTTGAGCTTGATCAAGCCCTTTTCATCCCTGCAAGAGACACCCGGGCACGGGCGCCTGCAAAAAATGGCGCTGGTCGCCTTGCTCGGGCTTTCGGTGGTGGCTTGCGGTAAAAGTGGCAGCCCCGCTGCCCCTGGTGCAGGGGCACCTCCTCCCGCCGAGGTCGGCGTGGTCACCGTCAGCCAGGGTGATGTGGGGCTGGTGACCGAGTTGCCGGGCCGGCTTGAGGCCTCTCGTGTTGCGCAGGTGCGTGCACGTGCGGCCGGCATCCTGCAAAAACGCCTGTTTCGCGAAGGCAGCGATGTGAAGGCCGGTCAGCCGCTGTTCACCATCGATTCGGCGCCGTATGCGGCGCAGGTCGCCAGCGCCAAAGCGGGCCAGGCGCGCGCCGAAGCCAACCTCGCCCAGGCCACCGCGCTGGCCGAACGCTACAAGCCGCTGGTTGCCGCCAACGCGGTGAGCAAGCAGGAATATGCCAATGCCGTTGCCGCACAGAAGCAGGCGGAAGCAGATGTCGCCGTGGGCAAGGCCAATGTGCAGACCGCCAGCATCAACCTTGGATACGCTGCCGTCACGGCCCCCATTTCCGGCCGCATCGGCCGCGCACTGGTGACCGAGGGTGCGCTGGTCGGGCAGGGCGATGCGACCCAGCTGGCCGTGATCCAGCAGATCAACCCCATGTACGTGAATTTCACGCAGTCGGCCTCCGAAGTGATGAAGTTGCGCAACGGCCTGGAAAGCGGTCAGTTCAAGCGTGCCGGCAACGGCCAGGCCGCCAGCGTGCGCATCGTTTTGGAAGATGGCAGCGAGTACCCCAAAGCCGGGCGCCTGCTGTTTTCCGACCTGACCGTGGATGCCACCACCGGCCAGATCACACTGCGCGCCGAGGTGCCCAACCCCACCGGTGACTTGCTGCCGGGCCTGTATGTGCGGGTGCGGCTGGAGCAGGCCCAGGCCACCAATGCCATCACCTTGCCGCAACAGGCCGTCACGCGTACCGCGCAAGGCGATACCGTGATGGTGGTGGGTGAGGACGGCAAGGTCAGCCCCCGAACCATCAAGATCGGTTCGGCCAAAGGCAACCAGTGGGTGGTCCTGGAGGGCCTGAAGAACGGCGAGAAGGTCATGGTCGATGGCTTCCAGAAGCTGCAGCCTGGCGCCACCGTCAAACCCGTGCCCTGGCGGCCGGTGGCCGGCCAGCCTGCGGGAGCCGCATCCGCGCCGGCAGCTGCCGCTTCTGCGCCAGCCGCTGCGGCTTCGGCCGCTGCGAAATAAGGAGCCCGCTGCATGGCCAAATTTTTCATTGATCGGCCGATCTTTGCCTGGGTGATTGCGCTGTTCATCATCGTGATGGGTGGCGTGGCGATCACGCAGCTGCCGATCTCCCAGTATCCGCCGGTGGCGCCGCCTGCCATCATCATCAACGCCGCCTATCCCGGCGCCTCGGCCCAGACCCTGGAGGACAGCGTGCTGTCCGTCATCGAGCGCGAGATGAATGGCTCGCCCGGCCTGATCTACATGGAGTCGGTAGCCC
>CBFGNA010000011.1:0-14506 GCA_965650045.1 uncultured Polaromonas sp. | reverse complement strand
TGGCGGCCGCGGGCCGTCGATCTGGCTGCCTTTCAAACAGGCGGGCTTTCGCCGCCTGCTGATGGTTTTCATGCTCAACGGCATCGCCAGTGCCGTGCCCGCCACGCTGGTGCTGTTTTTTATCCAGGACCGGCTGCAGGCGCCCCCAAGCATGGAGCCGCTGTTTCTCGGCAGTTATTTCCTGTGCGCGGCTTTGTCGATTCCGCTGTGGCTGGCCGTGGTCAAACGGGTCGGCCTGGCGCCGGCCTGGCTGCTGGGCATGGGGCTGGCGATTGCCACTTTTGGCTGGGCCACGCAGGTCGGCGCCGGGCAAACGACTGCTTTTGTGATCGTCTGCGCGCTGTCGGGCATCGCGCTGGGCACCGACCTGGCCTTGCCGGGGGCGCTGCTGGCCGGCGTGATCCAGGCCAACGGCCAGTCCGGCCGCGCCGAGGGCGCCTACTTCGGCTGGTGGAACTTTGCGATCAAGCTGAACCTGGCGCTGGCCGCCGGGCTGGCGCTGCCGGCCCTCAGCCTGTTCGGTTACGCCCCGGGCGCGCGTGATGCCCAGGCGCTCAACGCCTTGCTGGTCGCCTATTGCGTGCTCCCCTGCGTGCTCAAGCTGGCGGCCGCAGGCTGCCTGTATTTCCTGGTCATCAAACATCCTCAAGAGGTCTTGCCATGAACCGTTTTTTCTTCCGCAGCGCCGCAGCGCTGGCCCTGTGCCTTTCCTTCCTGGCCGGCTGCGCCGGCCCGCAGGTCAGCGACTACGCCGCTGAAAAGCCGGTGCTCGACATGCGCCAGTATTTCAATGGCACGCTCGATGCCTACGGCGTGTTCACCGACCGCTCAGGCAAGGTGGTCAAGCGTTTCACCGTGGTCATGACCTGCAGCTGGCAGGGCCCACCCGGTGCAGAAACCGGTGTGCTCGACGAAGCGTTCACCTACTCGGACGGGACCACCGACCGGCGCGTCTGGACGCTCAAGCGCATGCCCGACGGCACATATACCGGCACGGCCGCCGATGTGGCCGGCGTGGCATCCGGCGAGGAAAAAGGCAACACCTTCCGCTGGGGCTATACGCTCAGGCTGCCGGTGGACGGACGCGTTATTGAAGTGCAGTTCGACGACTGGATGTACCTGATGACCGACAAGGTCATGCTCAACAAGGCGGTGATGAGCAAGTTCGGCTTCAGGCTGGGCGAGGTCACGCTGTCGTTTGTCAAACGCTGAGCCCCCGGCGTTGGTTACAAGCAAAAAAGGCCTGCAGCCCCCGTCCATCAAGCGTAACCCGCTATCATTTTTATAACAGGCATCCATGTCCCACAACCCGCTCCTGAACGACTGGCACGGCAAAACCGTGTGGCTGGTTGGCGCTTCCAGTGGCATCGGCGAGGCCACCGCACACGCGCTGCATGAACGCGGGGCGCGGGTGTTTGTCTCGGCCCGCAACGCCGCCGCGCTCGACGCGTTTGCCCACAGCCATGCAGGCGCCGTTGCGCTGCCGCTCGACGTGACCGACCCCGCGGCCGTGCGGGCTGCGGCGCAGGAGGTGCTCGCCAGCGGTCCGCTGGACCTGGTGATGTATTGCGCGGGGTACTACAAAGCCATGCGCGCCAGGGACTTTGAGCTCGCGGACATGCTCAGGCACCAGCAGGTCAACTACGTTGGCGCGCTGTACCTGCTGTACGCGGTGCTGCCCGCGCTGCTCGCGCGCGGCAGCGGCCACATCAGCCTGACCGGCAGCGTCGCTGGTTACCGCGGCCTGCCCAACAGCCTGGCCTATGGGCCAACCAAGGCCGCGCTGATCAACCTGGCCGAAACGCTGTATCTCGACCTGCAGGGCAGCGGGGTCGGCGTCAGCATCGTCAACCCGGGGTTTGTCGAAACGCCGTTGACGGCGCAAAACAGTTTCAGCATGCCGGCGCTGATCACGCCGGCGCAAGCGGCGGCTGACATCCTCGCAGGCTGGGCGCGCGGCGAGTTCGAGATTCACTTCCCGAAACGTTTCACGCGCTGGATGAAAACGCTGCGCCTGCTGCCTTACGCGCTGTACTTTCCCGCCATCCGCAAATTCACCGGCCTGTGAGCCGCGCACTGCCATGACGCCCGACATCGCCCGTTTTGTTGCTTTTTTTGAGGCCATGACCCCGGCCGATGTTGCGCGCCTGGGAACGGTCTACACCCCCGACGTGTACTTCAAGGACCCGTTCAACGAGGTGAACACGCTGGCCGGGGTACAGCAGGTCTTTCGCCACATGTACGTGGCGCTGGACCGCCCGCGCTTTGTCGTGACCGGACAGATCAGCGAAGGCCGCGAGTGTTTCCTGAGCTGGAATTTCGAGTTTTACTTCCGCAAGCACCGCCCAGCAGTGCTGCAGACCGTTCTCGGCAGCTCTCACCTGAGGTTCAATGACGCGGGTTTGGTCTGCTACCACCGCGATTACTGGGATGCGGCGCAAGAGCTGTATGAAAAGCTGCCGCTGCTGGGCAGCCTGATGCGCTGGTTGCGCAAGCGCGTGAATTCATAGCCCTCACGTTCGCTCACAGCCCGTGGCCCGCGCCAGCGTCTGGCGGGGGAAAGTCTCGCTTACTCCTGTTTTAATAGCTGATCGCGCCCGTCCAGCAAGGGCTGGAGGCCGATTTGGCTTACAAAAAGCTCAGGAAGGCTGGGTGTCGATGAAGCTGGAGCGCTGGGCCAGCTTGTCGTACAAGCGGGCCAGGTTGGGGTGGGGCGTGCGCCAGTCGATCTGCGGGAAACGGAAATCCAGGTAGCCGAGCGCGCAGCCGGCTGCGATATCGGACAGGCTCAGGTGAATGCCACTGCAAAAAGGCTTGTCGCCCAGGCCGGTGCTCATGGCCCGCACGGTGTCGTCGATTTTTTTCATCTGGCGGTCAATCCAGGCCTGGCTGCGCTGCTTGTCGCTGCGGCCGGACCAGGTGGCTTCGAGGCGCGCCAGAATCGCCGCGTCCATCAGGCCATCGGCGAGGGCTTCCCAGGTCTTGACTTCGGCACGTTCGCGGCCCTGCACCGGGATCAGCTTGCCGACGGGCGACAGGGTGTCCAGGTATTCGACGATCACGCGCGAATCGAAAACGGCTTCCTCGGAGCCGTTGGCGCCTTCCATGACCAGGCAGGGGACCTTGCCCAGCGGATTGGACTCGGACATGGCGGTGCCGGCGGCCCAGACGTCTTCAATCACGAACTGGTAGTCGAGCTTTTTTTCGGCCATCACGATGCGCACCTTGCGCACATAGGGACTGCCGTGGGAACCGATGAGTTTCATAAATTTTGTGTTGTAGCGTGGGCCGAATTCCGGCGTCTTTTGCATTCTATCGAGGAAGCCCTGCACGGTTGTCATCCAACCGTGAAAGCGCCAAAACCGTCGCATTCCGGCACAACCGGCCCCCTACAATCGGGGCATGAACCCGTCCACCAGCTTCACCATCACCGCCTTGTCCCCGCTTGACGGGCGTTATGCCGCCAAACTGGCGCCCTTGCGGCCGCTGATGTCCGAACTCGGTTACATGCACCGCCGCGTCCAGGTCGAGATCGCCTGGTTCATCGCCCTGTCGGACGCCGGCTTCAAGGAGTTCAAACCGCTGACCCCCGGTGCACGGACCTACCTGCTGGGTCTGGTCAAACATTTCTCCGACACGGACGCCGCCGCCATCAAGGAGATTGAAAAAACCACCAACCACGACGTGAAGGCCGTGGAGTACTGGATCAAGTCAAAGTTCGAGGCCAGGCCCGAGCTGGAAGGCGCCAGCGAGTTCGTGCACTTTGCCTGCACCAGCGAGGACATCAACAACACCAGCCACGCGCTGCAGCTCAAGAGCAGCCGCGAACAGGTGCTGCTGCCCGCGCTTGACAAGGTCATCGCCCAGCTGCGCGAGATGGCGCACCAGTTCGCCGGCCAGCCCATGCTCAGCCGCACCCACGGCCAGACCGCCAGCCCGACCACCGTCGGCAAGGAAATTGCCAACGTGGTGGCGCGCCTGGCCGTCGCGCGCGAACGCATCGCCGGCGTGCAATTGATGGCCAAGATGAACGGCGCGGTCGGCAACTACAACGCCCACCTGTCGGCCTGGCCCGACTTCGACTGGGAAGCGCTGAGCCGGCGGGTGATCGAATCACCCGAGCCGCTGGGCCTGGGCCTGACCTTCCAGCCCTACAGCATCCAGATCGAGCCGCACGACTACATGGCCGAGCTGTTTGACGCCATCGCGCGAACCAACACCATCCTGATCGACTTCGCGCGCGATGTCTGGGGTTATGTCAGCCTGGGCTACTTCAAGCAGCGGCTCAAAGCCGGCGAGATCGGCTCCAGCACCATGCCGCACAAGGTGAACCCGATTGATTTCGAAAATGCCGAAGGCAACCTGGGCCTGGCCAATGCGCTGCTGCGCCACCTGAGCGAAAAGCTGCCGATCAGCCGCTGGCAGCGCGACCTGACCGACAGCACCGTGCTGCGCAACATGGGTGTCGCCTTTGGTTATGCCGTGCTGGCCTACAACTCGCTGAGCGTCGGCCTGGGCAAGCTGGAGCTCAACAGCGAGGCGCTGGACGCGGACCTCGACAGTTCCTGGGAAGTGCTGGCCGAACCGATCCAGACCGTGATGCGGCGTTATGGCGTGCAGGGCGCCTACGAAAAACTCAAGGAAGTCACGCGAGGCAAAACCGTGACCGCCGAGGCGCTGCACGGCCTGATCCGCTCGCTGGAGATTCCGCAGGCGGAGATCGACCGCCTGCTGGCGATGACGCCAGGCAGTTACACCGGCAAGGCCGCCGAACTGGCCAAAAGGGTCTGACCCTCCTCCGCGGGACCGGGGCGCCGAACTAGGCCGCCGGCATGCCGGCGCCACAGTTCCAGCATTGCTCAAAGCCGCCTTCCACCGTTTCCCCACAGCTGCACCGCCAGTGCCGCTGCGGCGGGTTCTGCAGGCTGCGCAGCATCACCTCGGCGCGTGGTTTCTCGTGGTCATGGGCCAGCCAGATTTCCGGCTGACATTGGTCAGGCGGCAATTCGCCGGCGACGCTGCCGAGGAAGTAACGCTGCACACTGGCCGAAAAGCCGGCCTGTTGCAGAGCATCCGCCCACAGCGCGGCAATGGCGATGTTGGGGGCGCGGGCCAATCGGAGCATGCGCCCAGTCTACTCCTGAATTGATAGCTGCTTGCGCCCGCCAGATAAGGGCTGGAGGCCAAAAAGCTTCAAATTTCAGGCGTGCCGGCAGCCGCAGGCGTGTCCTTGTCACGGTTTTCCAGCGCCCGGTCGGCATAACGCCCAAAGCGCCAGGCCGTGTCTTCCTGGGTGATGCGCCGCCAGGTGCTGCGTTTTTCGGCCGGGCTCATCTCCGGCCAGTGCTGGACTTCCTCGAAGGTGCGGCCGCAACCCTTGCACAGGTCATCGCCCTGGCTGGTCGAGCAGATCGCAATGCAGGGTGTGTCGGCGGTGGTGTCGTACCAGGCGCGCCAGGCGGCCATGGCCCGGGGGGGGAAACCCGCCTCGTCGGCCTCGTCCTCATGGTAGAAAACCATGAGCGCATACACCTCGGCCAAGGCACGCAACTCGGGCGCCAGCGTGACGCCGTCGGGCGACGGTTTTTTCTCGCGCCAGTAGTTGATGGCCGCTTCAATGTCAGTAATGTGGATGCCGGGCATAGGGGGAAAGAGGGATTCGCAAGCGCATGCGCCAACGCGCTGAAGACCGGGATGCCGGAGCGACAATTATCGGCGAGAAGCCAGGATGACGGCCGCCGTCGGGCCGCTTTGCGGGAAAGTCCTACACGGGCAGGGCTTGCCTTGGCTTGCGATCCCTCGGTAGAATACGGGCACGAAGGGGAGTAACTCCCTCGTTTTGCTGCATTACAAGATAAAACAGACCAACAGCAGAATCGCTTCAGCAAGTCGTCATTTCGAAGCTCACGCTTCCGGCTTGCTGGACATGCACAGACACTGCATGTCGAGCCAGACCTTCGATTGAAACCTGCATGGGTTTGATCGAGGCGTTCGCAGCCCTTCCGCAAGCTGCATCCACCCACAGACCCCAGGTTTCGACGAAGCCGGAAATCCGCCTGCGGATTTCCACGTTGACACTCGATTTTGGAGTCTGTGAAACATGGAACTTTTCTCTGCGCCCTGGTGGACCGCCCTGCTGGCCATCGTCCTGATTGACCTCGTGCTGGCCGGCGACAACGCCATCGTGATCGCCCTGGCCGCACGCAACCTGCCGCCCCATCTGCAGAAAAAAGCCATCGCCTGGGGGGCGGTGGGTGCCATTGCCGTGCGCTCGATCATGACCATCGGCGTGGTCTGGCTCCTCAAAATCCCGGGCCTGATGCTGGTCGGCGGCCTGGGCCTGCTCTGGATTGCCTACAAGCTGCTGGCCGACACCGGCGACAAGGAGCACACCGGCCCCGCGGCCAGCACCTTCTGGGGCGCGATGAAAACCATTGTGGTGGCCGATGCCCTGATGGGCATTGACAACGTGCTCGGTGTGGCCGGCGCCGCCCACGGCGACTTTGGCCTGGTGGTCATCGGCCTGCTGGTGAGCGTGCCCATCGTGGTTTTCGGCAGCACCGTGGTGCTCAAGCTGGTTGAACGCTTCCCCATCATCATCAACATCGGTGCCGCTGTACTGGCCCTGACAGCCGCCAAGATGATCGTCGGCGAGGCACTGCTTGACCCGATCTACGGTGGACCGGACTCGCTCGCCAGCGCCGACAACATGCACACCCTGGCCCGCTGGGTCACCTACGCCGTGGCCATTGCCGGCGTGCTGGGCGCAGGCTGGTGGGCGACCCGCCGCGCCAAGTCCAACGCCGGCGACAAATTGGTCACTGAATAAGCCGAGCAAGTGCAGGCGCTGCAAGGCGTCTGTTTTCGCAACCAGAGAGTCCGCATAGCACGTAAAACCAAGGAGAACTTTATGGACAACATGATTGTTTACATCGATGAGGCCGCGTACGCACTGAAGATGCTGACGCCCATGCTGCCATCCAGCGAGGCACGCACACCCACGCGGTGGATTGTGGTCGGTTGCGCGCCCCGCGTGACCCACCACGTGAGCAAATGGGTCACCAACAGTGCACGCCAGAGCTGGCGCGGCAAATGGGCGGAGAAGGTTTTCTCCCAGGTGGTTCCCCTGCTTCAGGGCCCGGGCGATGCCGTCATCACGCAGGTGGCCAGCGGGCCGCTGTGCGAACTCACGGACGCCCTGATGACCCAATACGGTTCAGGAAGGGTGCTGGACGCACGCCGACCCAAGCTGGGCCAGGACCTGCAGCCCGTCACGCGCCAGCAGCCGCAGGAGGTGCAGGGCGTGTGGAGTTACGCCGCTGTGGTGGCCGGCACCGGCATGCTGCTGGCCGCGGACTGAACCCCGCCAGTCACGCACCGGCCTGCCCGCAGCATTTTCTGGCCACGGCGGGCCGGTCGCGGTGCTATTCTTGCGCCATGAAACTCATCATCAAGTGGCTTTTCAGTGCGGCCGCGCTGCTGGCGGTGGCGTATCTCTATTCCGGCGTGACCGTGACCAGCTTCCCGGCGGCCCTGCTTGCAGCAGCGGTGCTGGGCGCGCTCAATACCGTGGTGCGCCCGATCCTGATCCTGCTCACACTGCCGGTGACACTGGTCACGCTCGGACTGTTCCTGTTCGTCATCAACGCGCTGATGTTCTGGGCGGCTGCCAGCCTGCTCAGCGGCCTGCACGTCACCGGGTTTGTGGCGGCGCTGATCGGCTCGCTGATCTACTCGGTGCTGCAGCTAGCGATCGAGTTTCTCCTGGAGCGCCTGTTCCCGAAGTAACTGGTCGATCTCGCGCGCACGGGTGTCGATGATCGAGCCGTCGATGTGGGCGCTGGCCCCCGAGCCGGTGTCGCGCCCGCTGCGCATCAGGTCCTGGGCGGCCCGAAACCGGTCGCGCGCCGCGCCGTAGTCAAGCTGGGCAACGCGGCTTTCCGCGTCAGAACGGATGGCCCTGAGCGTCTGGCCCTGCTGGCCCTGCGCCGTTGCCAGCAATTGCCAGGCCAGCGCGTCTTTGGGGTGAACACTGACCCAGCTTTGCAGGCGGTCTGAAACAGCCTGCGGCCGCCCGGCCCCCAGATCCGCCTGCGACTGCAGCAAAATTGCCGCGCGGCTGTGTGTGTCGGCAAGTGTTGCGGCCTGCGCCGCGCGACCCGCTGCGATGTCCAGCTCCAGCGACAGCATGTCCACCACCGGGGCCATGGCGGCATGGGCGGCGGCCGCTGCTTTCAGCCTGTCGGCCAGTTCGCGCGCCCGGCCGTGCTCACGCAGTTGCGCGGCGGCCAGTGCGCCCGCATATAGGGCGCCTGCCTGGCGCGCGGTCAGGGACGCCGTTGCCGACGAGGGAACCCGCTGCGCCTCGTCCAGCAGTTGACGCAGGGCCTCCACACTGGCATCACCCAGAAAGCGGGCCCGCCCGGCCATCATGGCGTGAACCATGCGGGCCTCGCTGGCTGAGGCAGAAACGGCGGGGGCCGCCGGACCTTCCAGTTGCAAGCGGCTTTTGGCCTCGCCAATACGCTCGGTGGTCAGCGGATGGCTGCGCAGATAGGGGTAGGAGCCGTTGTCGTTGAGCCGGGAAGCTTGTTGCAGCTTGTCGAACATGGAGGCGAAGCCCCGCCTGTCGTAGCCGGCGTCGGCCATCACACCAAAGCCGATGCGGTCCGCCTCGCGCTCCATGTCGCGCGAGAAATTGAGCTGGTTTTGTACCGCCAGCGCCTGCCCGCCGGCAATCGCCGCGTTGGCGGCATCCGGATTCTTGCTGGCCGCCATCATGCCCAGAATCATGGCCGCCAGCAGCCAGGGCATTTGCTGGCTCTGCTTGCTCATCAGGCGCGAGATATGGCGCTGGGTTACGTGGCTCAATTCGTGCGCCAGCACCGAGGCCAGTTCATCCCGGCTTTCCACCACGCTGATCAGCCCCAGGTGCACACCCAGATAACCCCCGGGCAAGGCAAACGCGTTCACCGTCCGGTTGCGGATCAGCATGACGTCCCACGCGAAGCGCTCTTCGAGCTCGACACTCATTTCCCCACGCGCACGCGCGGCCGTCATCAGTGGTTGCCAGATGCCCTGCAGGTAGTCGCCAAGCACCGGGTCATCCAGGTAATCCGGATCACGGTAAATGCTGCTGGCAACGCGGTCCCCCAAGCGCCTTTCGGCGCTGACCGAAAGCTCGGAAGTATCGCCAAGCGCAGGCAGGGACCCGCTGGGACGAACCGGTGCCTGCGCCTGGGAAAGCCCGGTGGACGCTATTAAAAATATAGCTGCCAGCGCAATCCTGGCGTGGGCGGAAGGCATTTTTGATGCCCAAACCTTAAAAGGAGTCGATGGGAACAAAGGCGATCACCTCGGTGGTGTTGAGATCGAGCAAGGCTGTCCAGTACTTGTCGCGCCCCGCCATGGGAAGATAGCCCAGTGACGCAGCAGAAAGGCCGGCACCTGCGCTCGATTTCAGCGCAGCGTTGATGGCTTTGGTCTGCGCGGGAAAGCGGGCTTTCAGGTTGTCCAGCGGTTTCGCCGCGGCGATGATCTGTGACTTGCCTTGGGCGTACTCCTGCCAAAGTGCCGGGCGCGCCCCCAAAGGCAGGCCACTCAAGGCGGCCAGAGTCATGTCGATCTTTTCCTTGCCCGGCTGCAACGGCCGCATCGACAGCAGGGTTGGACCGGTCCATGGCAGGCGCTGCAATCCGGGCGGGGCCTGAGTCAGCTCATCGTCAGGCACCTCGATGGCATGCACGACGCGAAACCGGTCCAGCTCGAAGACAAGATGCACGGGCCGGGCTACAGAAACGGTCCACAGCCCGTACACAAGCGCTGTGATTTGCAGCACGCCTATGACAGTCAAATCGCGGCGCAATTCCCGGGCAGGTTTCCTGCGATTGAAAATGGTCAGCGTCAACAGCGGGCCCATGACCACGTCCACTGAAATCACGATAAAGAACAGCTCGCGCCCGCCGGATATTTCCCGGTAGGGGTAGGGGTACCAGAGACCGAACACCAGCCCTGCTGCGGCCGCAGCCAACACCAGACTGATCGTCAAATGAACACCTGCTGCGTAGAAGCGGCTTTTTATCGGACTTGACATGGACAGGGTCATGGCAGACATGCTCTTATGATGAAGGATGCTTGTAAAGGTTTCGTAACAGTATGACCACGACGTCCCCTCTCACACATTTCGACGCCCAGGGCCAAGCCCATATGGTGAATGTAGCCGCCAAAACTGCCACGCACCGGGTCGCCGTTGCGCAAGGCCTGATTGTCATGAATGCTGCCACCCTGGCCATCATCCTCGAAGGAACCGCAAAAAAAGGGGATGTGCTGGGCATTGCGCGGATCGCCGGCATCATGGCTGCCAAAAGAACCAGCGAGCTGATTCCCTTGTGCCACCCCCTGGCCTTGACACATGTGGCGCTTGAGTTCACACCCGATGCCGCCAGTGCCAGCATTCGTTGCCTGGCCACGGTTGAAACCGTTGGGCCGACGGGGGTCGAAATGGAGGCCTTGACCGCCGTGCAGGTCGCGCTGCTCACCATCTATGACATGTGCAAGGCGGTGGACCGTGCCATGGTGATCAGCGATGTCAAGCTTCTCGAAAAACATGGCGGCAAATCGGGAAGTTTCGTCGTGGGCAGCTGAGCGTGCGGCCCTCAGTTTGTGGCGGTGTCGGTGATGCCAAGGGCAGCACGCCATTTCGCGTGGTTTTGTGGAAAGGCCGCGCGATAACGCGCCAGATGCAGTAGCGCTTGATCGTCCCGCCGCAACATGACGGCACTTTCTATCACCTTTTCGATCACCCTCGGTTCGGGCGAAAAATGCAAAAGCTGGCTGCTCTGATCGTACATTTGCAGCGCATTGGCAGGCGTCAGCGGGGTGAGGCTCAGCGCCGCAAATTCCGCCTGCCTTCGAAACAGGCGTGTGGCGCTGATTTTTTCGAGGGTGTTCTCGCGGTAGGCAGGATCGCGTTGCGCAGGCGGAAGATAGATTTGACTGACGCGATGGTAGTCCCAAGCCGCATACACCACGGCCGCAAGTGTGAAAGCGCCTGCGACGGCAGCAAGCGGCCTGGCAACACCTGCCCTCCTTTGATGCGATCGCGCGACCTCCATCCTGTCATCAGTACGGTTCCGGGTGATCCAGAGCAGGTAGACGGAAAGGCCGACAGCCATCTGAAACGGTCCGTACCACAGCGGATACTCCAGAAGGCTGTGCAATCCGATGAGCGCCAGTACAGCCCAAGCCATCTGGCGCGCAGGATCGGTTTCCCGCCAAGGCCGGGCATGCCACACCAACCAGGCCAAGACAGTGCATATCATCGCGGCGAACGGGACGCCCAGCTCCACCGCCAGGTGCAGAGGCAGGTTGTGCGCATTGTCCAGAATGTCGCAAAACCGCTCGCCCGGGTACAGAGTCATGTAGTGCGCATAATCGAGCTCACCCCAGCCCCAGCCGAACCACGGCTTTTGCCCGATCAGGGTAATTACGTTGGACCACAACGCAAGACGACTCGCGCAGCCTGGGGCCTCCTCGAAACGCGCAGCGAGTCCGCTTGCGTGAGTCCCCGTCAACACCGCCAGCAGCCACGGCAGAATCAGCGCCCAGAACAGATACGCGGAGAAGGCAAACAGCGCCCGGCGGGTGGGCCCGCTCAGTTTCCACCCGGAATAAACAAGCGCGACCAGCAACACCGCCAGCCACTCCAATGTGCCGGTCCGCGAACTTGATGCGGCGTTGCCCAGCGCCAGAAGGATCAACAGCAACGGCAGGTACTTGACAGCGCCTTTCCCTTGATGCCAGATCAGAGCCACAAGACCGATACCCATCAGGCTTGCAAATTGATTGCGCTGGCGAAGGTTGCCAAAAGCCTCTGCGGGGCGTGTCTGGTTTAGCCAGGGAACAAAAAACTCACTGAAGCCGAAATATTGCACAGCCCCCATTGCCGCGCTAAGGACGGCAGCAACGATCCACCCGCGACGCATCGCGTCCGCGCTGAGGACAAAAGGAGCCCATGCAAAAAGCATCAGCAGTGCGCCAGCGCAAAAGGCCGTGGTCAACGACGGCCACACCGCCGGGGAAGGATGACCTGCAAATGGCATCACCCAAGGCGCAATCAGGACAGCCGTCGCCAGCCCTTGCGCCAGTCGTCGAATATGCGCGTTCGCGGGCAACGGCTTCAAGCCGGGAAGGGAGCCGATGAAGGGCGCTGGATCAGAGGCGGGCGGCGACATGGGTACAGGATCTCTTGAGCTATATTTGACCATGGCTGAAATGGACGAACGCTACCTGAATGTCAATCGCTTCGGCGTCTTGAGCATCCCCGTCCCTTTGTGGCTTGCGATGGCGTTTCTGGGACGTCACTGGGTTCTTCTCATCATCACCCTCGCTTCGCGCAGATCGCCTGATGCCGTTCAGCTGGCCAGCAACAGTCTCTCCGCCGCTGTGCTGCTTCTCGAAGCGCCCGTACTCTTCCTGGCGTACGCCGGCTTTTCCCGGCACCCATCTGCTGGTGCGATCTTGAGGTTTGTCTGGCGCCATGGACGCGAAATTCTGGCTGCGACAGCCCTTATCAACCTGGGGCTGCTGGGGTGGTTTTTATGGCACGCCGACGTGTGGCGGCGGCCTGAGCTCTTGTTGGCAAGCTGCGGCCTGCTCGATTTCGCCATCGTTTACGGAATCTACACGTCTGCGTATATCAAACAGGTTTTCATGGAATTTCCTGCGCCTATTGAATCAGGGGGAAAGCCTTCATGATCCGCGTTTTCATCGGCTTTGACCCTCGGGAGACGGTGGCTTGGCATGTATTGACCCACAGCATCCTTGCACGCTCGTCGCAGCCGGTGAGCTTCATCCCGCTGGCATTGAACAACCTGAAAGAATTGATGTGGCGAACGCGGGATCCGCTTCAGTCAACTGATTTTTCATTCTCCCGTTTTCTCACCCCGCATCTGAGCAATTATGAAGGCTGGTCGCTTTTCATGGATTGCGATATGCTGGTACAAGACGACATTGCAAAATTGTGGGCGCTGCGCGACGAACGTTACGCAGTAATGTGTGTCAAACACAACCATGTTCCCTTGGAGTCCTCCAAATTTCACAATGAAAAGCAGACCGCCTACGGCAAGAAAAACTGGTCAAGCGTGATGCTCTTCAACAATGCAAAGTGCCGGGCACTCTCACCGGAATTCGTCAATGGCGCCAGCGGTCTCGAACTGCATCAATTCAAATGGCTGCATGATGACGGCTTGATCGGTGAGTTGCCAGCCAGCTGGAACCATCTTGTCGGCTACGACAAGCAACGCGCGGACGTCGCCAATGTGCATTACACCAGCGGCGGCCCGTATTTCAACGAGTTCACGACTTGTGACTATTCCAACCCGTGGTTCGAGGAAAAGCAGCACATGCTGCGCGCTGATCAGCGAAACTGAATCCACTTATCGAGGATATCTTCAGCAAAGGCCGGCGCCGGGAGCGGCCAACGGCATGCGATGCACTCATCCATTGTTTGCAGTAGCTACTTGTTTGGCTTAGCAACGATTAAACCATGCTAGCAATACAGGAGAGCAATTCAGGCTCACAGTGTTTCTTTGTCAGCGCTTGCGGCTGATGTGAACAATCACTGCTTCGGTCGCAAAATCAACAAACTCTTTGGTATATCCAAGTTCCGCGAGCGCCCATCGGAAATGGTTTCCTAAACGCGCCTTCCCAAACCAACCCAACCTTTTGGCTTGATAGAAGACTACAGCCTTCGCACAGGCATCTTCGGTGATTCGTGCCAGACGATTAACGGAGGGGCGTTTTCCAAGCTGGCTGTCCAAGGCTGGAGGATAGCGTTTAGCAAGCTGAGCTGCCAAGTCAACGGCAAATTTTTCTATCTCTGAGTTTCGCGCACCGTGAAATAAGGTGAACATCAATATTCCGAAGTTGCGAAAGGACCCCAGAAGGGGCCTTTCAGCGGTATTTGTTAGCCGCGGCAGGATGCTGGTGCGTACTTGGCAATAGACGTGTTGCAAGTCCAGTCAACCGTTTGACCCGTCCATGTAGGAGTCAATGTCAGATTAAAGGATGTTGTTCCAATCGCGTCCTTGGATGTCACCGCGATGGTTCCCGAGGTATCGACTGAACCCGTAGAAACAAACTTCGAGGAAGATATCTGGATTGCGCTTGCGATGGTGGCGCCAATCGCCATCGTATTGGCAAGTTGCGCAGCTTCAGTCACTGCGGTACGGGCACCCGATGCTGCCAGCATCATCTCGGAAGCGCGGGCGCGAATGGTGTAGTCCTGGTACGCAGGCAGGGCTACCGCAGCCAGAATACCGATAATCGCCACGACGATCATCAGCTCGATCAGGGTAAAACCCTTTTGAATTGACTTCATAAAAAACTCCTTGCAGGTTAAGTGCGCGGCTGAACATACATCTGCGCGATAACCGTATCAGCAAATCCTGTGCCATCAGAAAACAGCGCCGCACGCTTTGCAAGTAGCTGTTTCATACGACTATTT
>CBFGNA010000010.1:0-15011 GCA_965650045.1 uncultured Polaromonas sp. | reverse complement strand
GGCCGCACGTGCAGGGTGCCGACCGAGGCGTGCGCGTACCAGGTGCCGCGCGTGCCGTGCCGCGCGAACACCTCGGTCAGCGCGTCGGTGTATTCGGCCAGGTGCTCCAGCGGCACGGCGCAGTCCTCGATGAAACTCACCGGCTTGCCGTCGCCCTTGAGGCTCATCATGATGTTGAGCCCGGCCTTGCGCACTTCCCACAGGTTTTTTTGCGGCGCGTCCTCGGTCATCTCGACCACCGAATCGGGCAGCAGCAAATCGCCCATGAGTTCGCCCAGGCGTTTCAGGTGCGGCAGCAACGCTGCCTTGCTGGCGCCGGAAAACTCCACCAGCAAGATGGCTGCCGGCTGGCCGATCAGCGCACTGCGGATGGTTGGCGCAAAGGCCGGGTTCTGCAGCGACAGATCGATCATGGTGCGATCCACCAGCTCGACCGCCGTCAATGTGCCTTCGCCGATCTTGACAATGTGCTGGGCCGCGTCCATGGCGCGGTAAAAAGTCGGGAAGTTCACCACGCCCAGCACCTTGGCTTTGGGCAGCTCGGCCAGTTGCAGGGTCAGCGATTTGGTCAGTGCCAGCGTGCCTTCGCTGCCGACCAGCAGGTGCGACAGGTTGACCGAACCGTCGGCCGTGTAGGGCCGCTCACTGCGCGGATCAAAAATGTCGAGGTTGTAGCCGCCGACGCGCCGCATCACCGTGGGCCAGTGCCGCTGGATCGCCGGTTGCAGCTCCTCGGCCAGCGTGCGCACATAGGCGCCGAGCTCGCGCGCCTTGCCGCTGCTTCCGGCCCAGGGGCCGAGTTGCAGCAGGTTGCCGTCCGAGGTCCAGGCCTCGGCGCCCAGCACGTTGTGCACCATGTTGCCGTAGGCAATGCTGCGGCTGCCGCAGGAGTTGTTGCCGGCCATGCCGCCCAGTGTGGCCTGCGCGGCGGTAGATACATCTACCGGATACCACAGGCCGTGTTTTTTCAGGGCCGCGTTCAGATGGTCGAGCACGATGCCGGGCTCGACCTCGGCCCTGCGGTTTTCAACATCGACATCGAGGATGTTGCGCATGTGTTTGGCATGGTCGATCACCAGGCCCGCGCCGACGGTCTGGCCGCACTGGCTGGTGCCGCCGCCGCGCGGGACGATGGGCACACCCATGTCGCGGCAGATGTCCAGCGCGGTCTTGACGTCGGGAGCGCCCGTGGGCACAAACACCCCCGCAGGCATCACCTGGTAA
Source organism: uncultured Polaromonas sp. (assembly GCA_965650045.1). Lineage (GTDB taxonomy): Bacteria > Pseudomonadota > Gammaproteobacteria > Burkholderiales > Burkholderiaceae_C > Polaromonas. The sequence continues at coordinate 13,787 of CBFGNA010000010.1, read as the reverse complement.
ATCGACGCATCGGTGGCGTAGCGCCCGCGGTCGCTGCTGGAGAACAGCACTTCACCGCAGGTTTCTTTGGCCAGCCTGGCCGCCAGCCTGCCGGCGACTTCGTTGCTGACGCCGGCCACCCTTTCGTAGGCTTGCGCTGCGCTGTCGCGCGCGACTTTGAGGGGCAGGGGCGCGTTCATGCTTCGGCTGCCTGGTCGCCTGCACCGGTGGCGGCACGCAGCTGTTCGATGACCACATCGCGCTTGTTGAGCAGGTGGGCCATCAATACGGCGCGCATGGCAACCGCATCGCGTTTTTCGAGCGCGTCAATCATCTGCTCGTGGTCGTTGACGGCGGTGCGCCACTTCTCGCCATCCTGGTTGGAGCGAAAGCGCAGGGCCTGCAGCCGTGCATTGACCTGGTTGTAGGTGATGGTCAGCACCGGGTTTTTGGCAGCGGTGTTGATCGCGCGGTGAATGGCCGAATTGAGCTGGTAGTAGGCGGGCAGGTCCCGGCGTGTCCAGGCTGCGAGCATTTCGTAGTGCATGGCCTTGATCTCGCTGAGCTCGGCGTCGGTGATGCGCTCGGCCGCCAGCGCGCCCGATTGCGCCTCCAGCCCCGACATGACTTCGAAGGTGTTGAGGATGTCGGCTTCGGTGAGTTCGACGGCGATGGCGCCGCGGTTGGGCAGCAGCTCGACCAGGCCTTCGGCAGCCAGCATCTTGATCGCCTCACGCAGCGGTGTGCGGGAGACATTCAGGATTTCGCTCAGTTCGCGTTCATTGAGCTTGGCGCCCGGCGCAATGCGGTTTTCGACCAGCATCTGACGCAGCCGGTGGGCCACCTGCTCATGCAGCGCTGCGCGGGGAATGGGGATGATGTCTGCACTCATTCCAAAATTGTATGCAAAAAAGACTGGGTTGAAACCCTATATTTGCGCCAAAAAGGTTGACAAATGAATTTTGTATGCAAAAAATGAGACATCCACGGAGTATTTTGACCATGTTGACGCTTGACTTTCACCCCACCGGCCGGCATTTCCTGCAGATTCCCGGCCCCTCTCCGGTGCCTGACCGCATCCTGCGCGCCATGAGTCTGCCGACCATCGATCACCGCGGGCCCGAGTTTGGTGCCCTCGGTCTGAAGGTGCTGGCCGATGTCAAAAAAATCTTCCGGACCCAACAGCCGGTGATGATTTACCCGGCCTCCGGCACCGGCGCCTGGGAAGCGGCGCTGGTGAACACCCTGAGCGCCGGCGACCATGTGCTGATGTACGAAACCGGCCACTTTGCGGCGCTCTGGCAAAAGCTCGCCGCCCGCGTCGGACTGAAAACTGAAGTGATGGCTGATCCGGGGGCTGAAGTCTGGCGTCACGGCGTGCGCGCCGACCTGATCGAGGAGCGGCTCAAGGCCGACACGCAGCACAGCATCCGGGCCGTCTGTGTGGTGCACAACGAAACCTCCACCGGTGTGACCAGCAATATTGCCGCCGTGCGCAAGGCCATCGACGCTGCCAAACACCCGGCGCTGCTGCTGGTGGACACCATCTCCGGCCTGGCCTCGGCCGATTACCGGCACGACGAATGGGGTGTGGACGTCAGCATCAGCGGCTCACAAAAAGGCCTGATGCTGCCGCCCGGCATCAGCTTCAATGCCGTGTCCGCCAAGGCGCTGGAAGCAAGCAGGAGCGCCACGCTGCCCAAGGCCTTCTGGGCCTGGGACGAAATCATCGAGATGAACCGGACCGGCTACTGGCCGTCCACGCCCAACACCAATTTGCTCTACGGTCTCAACGAGGCCTGCGACATGTTGCTGGGGCAGGGGCTGGACGTGGTGTTTGCCCGCCACCAGCGCTGGGCCGAAGGCGTGCGCGCCGCCGTCCGCGCCTGGGGCCTGCAGATCCAGTGTGCCGATCCGGCGGTGTATTCGCCCATTCTCACCGGCGTGATGATGCCCGCCGGCGTGGACGCCGATGCCGTGCGCAAGATCATTTACGAACGCTTTGACTGCTCACTGGGCACCGGCCTGGGCAAGGTCAAGGGAAAGATGTTCCGCATCGGCCATCTGGGTGACTCCAATGATCTGACCCTCATGGGTGCGCTGGCGGGCTGCGAGATGGGCCTCAAGCTCGCCGGCGTCAGGCTGGCCGGTTCGGGGGTGCAGGCCGCCATGGACCACTTCTCCAGCCATCCGGCGCCAGTGCCGCTGGCCAAAGCTGCATGAGGCCAAGCGTTCCCGCCACACGCTGTCCGGTCGTGTGGTCTGTTGCAAGCCACGGATACCACGGATATATCACTACAAAAGGAGACATCATGAAAGCGTTCACATTTTCTGCCGCCGTCCGCGCCTCCCTGATCGCCGCCGTCACGACGCTGACCGTGCACGGCACCGCTTTTGCCCAGGCGGTTGAACTCAAGCTGGGTCACGTTGGTGAACCGGGCTCCCTGTTCCAGATCAGTGCCGACGAATATGCCAAACGTGTGAACGCCAAACTCGCCGGCAAGGTCAAGATCGTGACTTATGGCTCCAGCCAGCTCGGTGGCGACAAGGAGATGATCCAGAAGCTCAAGCTGGGCACCATCGACATGGCGGTGCCTTCGACGGTGATGACGTCCGAGGTGGACCTGTTCGGTATTTTCGAGCTGCCCTATATCGTCAAGGACAGGGCGCACATGGCGCGCATCGAGAAAGAGGTGTTCTGGCCCAGCATTGCGCCGGAAACCGAGAAAAAAGGCCTGAAGGTGCTTGCGGTGTGGGAAAACGGCTACCGCCACATCACCAACAACAAAAAGCCGATCAAGGGCCCGGCCGATTTGCAGGGCATCAAGCTGCGTGTGCCTGAAGGCAAGTGGCGCGTGAAGATGTTCCAGACCTATGGCGCCAACCCGAGCCCGATGAAGTTTTCGGAGCTGTTCACGGCGCTGCAGACGGGTGTGATGGACGGGCAGGAAAATCCGTTCACGCAGATTTACTCGGCCAAGCTGCAGGAAGTGCAGAAATACCTGTCCCTGTCCGGCCACGTCTATACACCGGCTTACGTGATGGTCGGTACGCGCCGCTACAACACCCTGCCGGCCGATGTGCGCAAGGTGCTGGAAGAAACAGCACGTGAAACCCAGGCTTATGTTTATGCAGAAGCCACCAAGGCAGAGACGGAGCTGCTGGCCAAACTCAAGCAAAGCGGCATGCAGGTCAACGAGGTTGACAAGGAGGCCTTCATTGCCGCCAGCAAGTCGATTTATGAAGAGTTCGGCAAGGAAGTCGCCGGCGCCAAGCCGCTGATCGACAAGGCCGTGGCGCTCGGGAAATAAAGGCAAAGGCGCTTTGATGCAAAACCCTTCGACACTGGCTTCCGGCGGCGCCATGAACCGCTTCCGGGAGCGTTATGGCCTGCTTCTTGAGTGGGTGGTGATGTTCCTCATGATTGTGCTGGCCGTAGAGGTCACGCTGGGCATCGTCTTCCGGGTCGCGGGCCACTCGCTGGTCTGGTACGACGAGGTGGCTTCGGTGCTGCTGGCCTGGCTGACGTTTTACGGGTCGGCACTCGCTTCCGTCCGGCGCGGGCACATCGGCTGTCCCGAGGTGGTGGACCAGCTTTCGCCAGGCTTGAAGCGTGCGGTCAGCATCTTCGGGCAGATCCTGGTGATCCTGTTTTTTGCCTTGCTGGGTTACGTGGGCCTGATGATCATGCCGGCGCTCGTGGGTGAGACGCTGGTGAGCCTGTCCTGGATACCGATGAACGTGGTGCAGTCGGTGATTCCGATCAGTTCGGGACTGATCCTGATCGGCGAGATCATGCATCTCACGGATCTGATCAACCCTCATTCGCAGCAGCCCGCCGCTTCCGGCGCCGGTCTGTCGGACGGCTTGCACTGACGCGCGGGAATCCCCATGACCACCATGCTTCTCCTGTTTGGCGCCGTGCTCTTGCTGGTGCTGCTCAATATTCCGATTGCCGTCTCTCTGGGCATTGTTGCCGTGATCGCCATGCTGGCGAGCCACGGCATGGATTCGCTGCCGAATGTGGCGCTTGTGGTCTATAACGGGGCCACCAATTTCCCCTTGCTGGCCATCCCGCTGTTCATTCTGGCGGGCGCGATCATGAACGCATCGGGCATTTCACGGCGGCTGATCGCTTTTGCCTCGTCGCTGTTTGGCTGGGTGCGTGGCGGGCTGGCGCACGTGTCCATCGGTTCCTCCCTGTTTTTTGCGGAGATTTCCGGCTCGGCCGTGGCCGACGTGGCCGCACTGGGTTCCATTTTGATCCCCGGCATGAAAGCCAAGGGCTACCCTGGACCGTTTGCGGCGGCGGTGATGTCGTCGTCGGCCACGCTGGCGGTCATCATTCCACCGTCGATTCCCATGATCCTGTACGCGGTGATGGCCGAAACCTCGGTGGTTCAAATGTTTGTCGCCGGGATTGTTCCCGGCCTGCTGGGCGCTGTGGGTTTGATGGGCATGGCCACCTTCCTGGCGCGCCGCTACAACCTGCCCCGGGAAGAGGCGTTTTCCATCAAGCGGGTGGGTAAAACCGGGCGCGAGGCCTTGTGGGCTTTCGCATTGCCCATCATCATTCTGGGCGGCATCTTTGGCGGCGTGGTGACCGCCACCGAAGGCGCTGCGCTGGCAGTGATCGCCGCGCTGTTCATCGGCCTGGTGGTCTATCGCGAACTCGACCTCAAGCACCTGCGTGCTGCCGTCATGGAGGGCGGGCTGCAGACCGCCGTGGTGATGCTGCTGGTGGCAACCAGTGCCTTGCTGGGCACCTACCTGACCGAAGTGCAGGCGCCCCAGGCGCTGGCCAAGGCCGTGTCGGACTTCACGTCCAACAAGTGGGTGGTGCTGGCGCTGCTCAATGTGCTGTTCCTGTTCCTCGGCATGTTTCTGCACTCCGCCGCAGCCATCATCCTGGTCATTCCCATCGTGATGCCGCTGGTCCGGGCTGTGGGTATCGACCCGGTGCACTTCGGCCTGATTGTCACCATCAACCTGGGCATTTGTCAGCAGACGCCGCCGGTCGCCAGTGTGCTGATGGTGGCCAGCTCGATTGCCAAGGCTTCCGTCTGGGACGTGAGCAAGGTCAACATCTGGTTCATCGGCGTGCTGGTGGCGGTGCTGGTTCTGGTGACCTATGTGCCTGTGACCGGTCTGGGGCTGGTCCAGATGTTTTATCGCTGAGCCCATGGCCGATACACGGAGTAAAACCTTGAAGCAGGAAACCGAAGCCGGGGGCAAAAATGCCCGGCCCCTTCCCCTGGCCGGGGTCCGCGTGCTCGACATCAGCCAGGTGATGGCTGGCCCCTATGCCTGCATGTTGCTGGCGGACATGGGCGCCGACGTGGTCAAGATCGAACCGCCTGGCAGCGGCGACCAGACGCGCGGCGCGATGGGCTTCAAGATGAAGGGGCCGGATTCGCTGGGTTTCCTGAACATGAACCGCAACAAGCGCAGCGTGGCCCTCAACCTCAAGTCCGAGGCCGGCCGCAAGGTGTTGCTGGAACTGGCGAAGGATGCCGACATCCTGCTGGAGAACTACCGGCCCGGCGCCATGAAACGGCTGGGTCTGGGCTACGAGGTGCTCAAGGACGTGAATCCGCGTCTGGTCTACACCAGCATCTCTGGCTTCGGCCAGACCGGCCCCTGGTCGGACCGCCCGGGCTTTGACCTGATGGCCCAAGCCATGTCTGGCGTGATGAGCGTCACCGGTTATCCCGGCGGACCGCCCGTGAAAGCCGGCGTGCCGGTGGCCGACATCGGCTGTGCGTTGTTCGCCGTGTATGCCACGCTGTCGGCCTTCATCGGCGCGAAGACCAGCGGGCAGGGCCAGCACGTGGACGCCTCGCTGTTCGACTCGGCGCTGGCTTTCTCGGTCTGGGATATTTGCGACTACTGGGGCACCGGCAAGCCGCCTGAGCCACTGGGCACCTCCAACAAGATGACGGCGCCTTACCAGGCCATGGCATGCTCCGACGGCTACTTTGTGATGGGCGCCAACAATCAGAAACTATGGCTCCAGCTGTGCCAGCTGTTGGGCCGCGAGGAACTGCTGGCCGACGAACGCTTTTCCACCATTTCGTTGCGCCTGGCGAATCGCCACGCGCTGGAAGTCGAGCTGGAAAAGACTTTTCGCCTTCAGCCCAAGGACCACTGGGTCAGCACCTTTTTGCAAGCCGGCATTCCCGCCGGCCCCATCCTGACTTACCCCGAAGCCTTTGACAGCGATCACGCCAAAGCGCGCGGGATGCGCATGGAGATCGACCACCCCGTGGAGGGCAAGGTGCCCAACATCGGTTTTGCGGTCAAGATGTCCGGCACGCCGCAACAGGTGCGCAGGCACCCGCCGCGCCTGGGTGAACACACGGCCGAGGTACTCGGCGAAATCGGCCTGGACGCCGCCGAGCAGTCCCGGCTTGCGGGGCAGGGAGCATTTTCAGCATGAGTGATGGCACGGTTGATCTGAGCATTGCCAATGGTGTTGCCGCGGTCGTGTTTGACCGGCCTGCGGCTCGCAACGCCATGACCTGGGCGATGTACCAACAACTCAATGAGATCTGCGAGCAGCTCAAAACCGACACCTCGGTGCGTGTGGTGACCTTTCGCGGCGCCGGCGGTCAGGCGTTTGTCGCCGGTACCGACATCGAGCAGTTCACCACCTTCACCAGCGGTGAGGATGGGGTCGCGTATGAAAAGCAGATCGACCAGTGCATTGCGCGGCTGGAGTCGTTGCCCATGCCCACGGTCGCCGCCATTGAAGGCTGGACCATAGGTGGTGGCCTGGCGATTGCCACGGCCTGCGATTTTCGTGTCGCCGCAGCGGGTTCGCGCTTCGGCGTGCCCATTGCCAAAACACTGGGCAACTGCCTGTCGGTCGCCAACCTGGCGCGTCTTTGCGCGGCCTTCGGTGTGCCGCGGGTCAAACGCATGTTGATGCTGGCCGAGGTCCTCACGGCCGATGAGGCGGTGGCCTGCGGCTTCCTGTTTCAACTCACCGGGCAAGGCGACATGGACGCGGCGCTTGCCACGCTGTGCGGACGGCTGGCCGCACTGGCGCCCGTGACCCAGAGCGTCAGCAAGGAAGGCCTGCGGCGCCTGGTCAACAGCGGCCTTCCCCCCGACGAGGATTTGATCCGCCGCTGTTACGGCAGCAGCGATTTTCATGAAGGGGTACTGGCTTTCATGGAAAAGAGAACACCGGCCTGGAAGGGCCTCTGACAAGATTGCCGGCAGACGGCGCCTTGCCTCTTGGCGAATGCGTTGCACGGTGTTGCACCCGACCGACGTAGCGGCTCCGCCTGTCGCGCAAGGCAGCACATCCATCACCGTTCGGCGGCCATGACTTCCGGTGGGTGCTTATCCGGTCTACCATTGGCATGGACTGTTCTGCTGACACCGGCCAACTTTTGTTTTTTTGATGGATGAACCTATGTTTTGCACCCCGGCTTTTGCCCGTCCCGCCCTGTCTGCCTTGTGCCTGTCGCTGCTGTTTTGTGCGGGCGCCAGCCACGCACAAAAAGCCTGGGTCGTTGGTCAATCAGCACCGCTGAGTGGCGGCAACGCGGCTTTCGGCCGTGACATTCGCGACGGTGCCGCCGCTTATTTCAAGGCCGTCAACGCCAGGGGTGGCATTGGCGGATCACCTGTCGAACTGGTGACCCTGGACGACAAGAACGACCGCAAGCAGGCCGGCGCCAATGCCGCCAAACTGCTGGGCAATGCCGATGTCGTCGCCCTGTTCGGTTTTGCATCTGCCACGCTCAGCCTGGATGCCATGCCGCAGGCCGAGAAGGCTGGGGTGCTGTTTTTTGCGCCTTTTTCAGGGGCCGACCCGGTGCGCAAACCCAACCCCGTGGTGTTCACGCTGCGCGCGTCTTACGGCGACGAACTCGAAAAAATGCTCGCCTTCTGGACCGGCCTGGGCGCCAAAAACGTGGCGGTGGTTCACTACAACGACGAGGTGGGCACCCAGAATCTGGCGGTGGTGACCGACTACCTGGCCAAGCAGGGCAAAAAGCCAGTGGCCTTCCCTCTGCAGCGCAATGCCAAGGTCGGCCAGGCGGAGGTGGCCCAACTCCTCGCGCTCAAGCCGGATGTCATCATCAATACCGTGCTGTCGGGACCTGCGGCCGAGATCAGCAAGCAGATCGTGGCGCAGGGCAAATTCATACCGACCTCCAGCCTGTCCTTTGTCGGGGCGCAGCAATACATCGAGGCAGCCGCCGAAGCCGGCGCCGGCGTGTCCATCTCGCAGGTCGTGCCCAACGCCAGTTCGTCGCTGCCCGTGGCCAAGGAATGCGCCAAAGCCCTGAAAGACGCCGGCATCACGGCGGTCATGAACAGCGCGCACCTCGAATCCTGCATAGGTGCCAAGGTGCTGGCTGAAGCCATGCGCCGCAGCAAGAAACCCGGCGACGCCAAGTCCGTGCTGGCGGCGATGGCGTCCCTGGGCAGTTACGACACCGGGGGCTTCACGGTGTCCTACTCGCCCAGCCAGCATCACGGCAGCAAATATGTCGAGCTGGGCATGGTCACGCGCGACGGCAAGCTGCGCAACTGAGGCCCTGCGCCCCGCATTGACTGCGGGCTCAGCGGTAGTGCGCGCACAGCGTGCTGATCAGTGATTCGGCATAGCGGGGCAGTGCCTCGCGCTTGCGCACCAGGATGTAACGCTCGCGCACGCTCCAGGCATCTGTCAACTCAATCAATGCGATGCCCATGGTGGACTGGTTGCGCCGCGCGGCCGACTCCGGCACGATGCCGACCCCGACGCCCGCACCAATCATCCGGCACATGGCGTCGAAGCTGGTCAGCTGGATGCGCAGCTTGAGCGGTTTCCCCAGCCCATCGGTGACCTGCGCCAGAAAGGTCTGCAGCGTGCTGCCCGACTGCATGCCCACCGCGTCCTCATCCAGGATGTCGGCGAACGCGATTTTTTTGCGGCGCGCAAAGCGGTGGTTTTTTGCGGTGGCCAGCACCAGCCGGTCGGTGCTGAAGTGAATCGCCTCCAGGCCCAGGGTGTCTACTTTGCCGGCCACGATCCCGATGTCGGCGCGGCCGTCCAGCACACCCCGGGCGATTTCAGGGTTGGGCTTTTCCTGAAGGTCGATGTTGATCTTCGGGTTGTGGGTCAGAAAGCCGGGAAGAATCTCGGGCAGGAAATCAGTGACGGCGGTGGTGTTGGCAAACACCCGCAAATGCCCGCGCAGGCCGCCGCCGTACTCCTGCAGGTCGGTGCGCAACTGCTCGGCCTGCCGCAACACATGGCGGGCATGGTAGAGAAAGGCCTCGCCGGGCGGCGTGAGCCGCACCCCGCGCGCCTCCCGGTAGAGCAGGCTCAGGCCCGACTGGGTTTCCAGGGACTTGATGCGCGCGCTGGCCGCGGCCAGTGACAAATGTTGCCGCTCGGCCGCCCGGGTCATGTTTCCTTCATCGGCGGTGGCCACGAACAGGCGCAGATCGGTGAGGTCAAATTGCATGCGGCATGCTAACCCAGACTGGCTCAGTCTTCGCGGTTGACGAAGCCTCGCTTTTGAGGGTGACAGAGAGAAAATCCATACGTGGCTGAGCTTTTCGCCGCCCAAGGCTTCGGAATTTTCGAAGCCTGGATGCTGAAATGGCAGATTGCATTTTGCGGCGTCCCGGTGGACGATGGCGGCGATGACTTCAGATATTCGAACCCTTGACGCTGCCACGCTCAACCGGCTGCAAGGCTGGGTCGGCAACACCGAAACCCTGAGCGACAGCGTCAGCGCGGCGCCGGTGCGCGCCCTGTCCGCGACGCTGGACCGCGAAGACCCGGATCCTGTGCCCGGAACCGCATTGCCCGAGTTGTGGCACTGGCTTTATTTCCTGCCGGTGGCACGCCAGTCGGGCCTCGGGCCTGACGGGCATCCGCAACGCGGCGGATTTTTGCCGCCCGTGCCGCTGCCGCGACGGATGTGGGCTGGCGGCCGTCTGCAATGGCACCAGCAGGTGCTCCAGGTCGGCGACGCGGTCACCCGGACCTCGCGCATCGAATCGGTCACGCACAAGGCCGGGCGAACCGGTGATCTGGTGTTTGTGCTGGTCAGGCACGAGCTGCGCAACAGCCAGGGACTCGCGCTGACCGAAGAGCATGACATCGTCTACCGCGGGAATGTGGCCCCCACGCTTGTCGCTTCGCGTACGGCGCTGCCCCCCGAGGGGGCCCTCGCGCCTAGGGGCGGCCCGTCGTCGCTCGACGCGGGTCCTGCGCCAGTTGCGGCAGCTCAAAATGCGGCGTGGTCGCGCGAGGTGGTGCCTGACGACGTGCTGCTGTTCCGTTATTCGGCGCTGACCTTCAACGGCCACCGCATTCACTACGACCGCAAGTACGTCACCGAGGTGGAGGGCTACCCTGGCCTGATCGTGCACGGCCCGCTTATCGCCACGCTGCTGGCCGACCTGGTGCGCAGAAACATGCCCGGCGCGCGCCTGCTGAAGTTCGAGTTTCGTGCAGTGCGTCCGGTGTTCGATCTGTGGCCCTTCAAACTGCATGGCAAGCCCTCAGCCGATGGAAAAACAGTGGAACTCTGGACCGAAGACCACGAGGGCTGGCTCACCATGCAGGCCACGGCCACGCTGGCTTGAGTGTGCACACCAGCCCGCCGCACCGTTCGCGTTGAGCCTGTCGAAACGCCTGTGGCTTATCCATTAAACACATCAAACACATCAAACACACCTTCGACAGGCCCAGGCCGAACGGGGTCAAGCGTTCACACTTCGCCGATTGAAACTTCAGCAGAAACCCATTCATGAAAACCCAGATCCCGACCCCCGACGCCTACCAGGAAATGCGCGAGGCCCTGCGCGGCATGCTCGCCGGTTTTGACTCTGCCTACTGGCAAAAGGTCGATCACGAGCGTGGTTATCCCGAAGCCTTTGTCAATGCCTTGACCGAAGCCGGCTGGCTGGCCGCGCTGATCCCGGCCGAGTACGGCGGCTCCGGCCTCGGCCTGGCTGAAGCGTCCGTGATCATGGAAGAGATCAACTTCGCCGGTGGCAACGCCGGCGCCTGCCACGGCCAGATGTACAACATGGGCACCTTGCTGCGCCATGGCTCCGACGCGCAGAAAAAAATGTACCTGCCGAAGATTGCCACCGGCGAGTTGCGCCTGCAGTCCATGGCCGTGACCGAGCCGACGACGGGCACCGACACGACCCAGCTCAAGACCACGGCCGTGAAGAAGGACGGCAAATACATCGTCAACGGACAGAAAGTCTGGATCTCGCGCATCCAGCATTCCGACCTGATGATTTTGCTGGCGCGCACCACGCCGCTGGCCGAGGTGAAGAAAAAGTCCGAAGGCATGTCGATCTTCATCGTCAACCTGAAAGACGCCATCGGCCAGGGCATGACCGTGCAGCCTATCCTGAACATGGTCAACCACGAGACCAACGAAGTTTTCTTCGACAACCTCGAAATCCCCGCGGAGAACCTGATCGGCGAAGAGGGCAAGGGCTTCAAATACATCCTCGACGGCCTGAACGCCGAGCGCACCCTGATTGCTGCCGAATGTATTGGCGACGCTTACTGGTTTGTGGACAAGGCGCGCCGTTATGCCAGCGACCGCGTGGTGTTCAACCGGCCCATCGGCCAGAACCAGGGCGTGCGGTTGCCCATGGCTGACGGTTATATCGAGACCGAGGCCGCCAACCTGATGCGTTTCAAGGCCTGCGAACTGTTTGACGCCGGCAAGCCCTGCGGCGCCGAAGCCAACATGGCCAAGTACCTGGCCGCCAAGGCTTCCTGGGAAGCCGCCAACATGTGCCTGCAGACGCATGGCGGTTTTGGTTTTGCCTGCGAGTACGACGTCGAACGCAAATTCCGCGAGACACGGCTGTACCAGGTGGCGCCGATTTCCACCAACCTCATTTACTCTTATGTGGCTGAGCATTTGCTTGGGTTGCCGAGGTCGTTTTGAGTCTGTTGCGTTCAACCGTTCGGGCTGAGCTTGTCGAAGCTGTCTTCGAGACCCTCGCAGGTGGCTCGCCAACAAGCCGGGCAACCCCCGGCTTGCCGGAAGGCACACCAAAGCACAACCTTGCCAAGGCTTCGACAGGCTCAGCCCGAACGGAATAAGCGATGAATAACCAGACACGTCCCCTCGACGGCATCACCGTCATCTCCCTCGAACACGCCATCGCCGCGCCGTTCTGCACGCGCCAGCTCGCCGACTTGGGCGCGCGTGTCATCAAGGTCGAGCGGCCCGGCGTCGGTGACTTTGCGCGGGCTTACGACCAGCGCGTGGAGGGCCTGGCCTCGCACTTTGTCTGGGTCAACCGGTCCAAGGAAAGCCTGACGCTGGACTTGAAGCAACCGGCGGCGCTGGCCGTGCTCCGGCAACTGCTGGAGACGGCCGATGTGCTGGTGCAAAACCTGGCGCCCGGTGCCGCGGCGCGCATGGGTCTCGGCTTTGATGAACTGAGCAAGACGCTGCCCAAACTGATCGTCTGCGACATCTCGGGCTACGGTGATGACGGCCCCTACCGCGACAAGAAAGCCTACGACCTGCTGATCCAGAGCGAAGCCGGTTTCCTGTCGGTCACCGGCACGCCGGATGAGCCCTGCAAGGCCGGCAACTCGATTGCCGACATTGCTGCCGGCATGTACGCATACAGCAGCGTGCTGGCGGCGCTGCTGCAGCGCGGCAAGACCGGCAAGGGTTCGCACATCGACGTGTCCATGCTCGAATCGCTGGCCGAATGGATGGGTTACCCGATGTATTACGCCTACGGTGGCGCCACGCCGCCACCGCGCAGCGCGGCATCACACGCGACGATTTATCCCTATGGCCCGTTTGCGGCAGGCGATGGCGGGACCGTCATGCTGGGTCTGCAGAACGAGCGCGAGTGGCGGGTGTTCTGCGAGGTCGTGCTGGCGCAACCCGCGCTGGCGACCGATCCGCGGTTTGACAGCAACTCCCGGCGCAATGAACACCGCGAAGCGCTCAAGGCCATCATCCTGCAAACCTTTGGCAGCATGACGACCGCGCAGGTCAGCAGCAGGCTCGACGAGGCGCAGATCGCCAACGCCCGCATGAACGACATGGCCGGGCTCTGGGCGCATCCGCAGCTCAAGGCACGTGATCGCTGGCGCGACGTGGCGACACCGGCCGGCACCATCCCCGCGCTGCTGCCACCGGGGCGTATCAACAGCTTTGACTACCGCATGGACGCGGTGCCGGCGGTGGGTCAGCACAGCCAGGCCATCCTGCGCGAGCTGGGCAAGGATGAGGCCGCCATCCGCGCCATGCAGCAATCGGGCGCTATTTAATTGATAGCTGCTTGCGCCCACTGCATAAGGGCTGAAGGCACTATTTACCTAGGTCCGTTCGGGCTGAGCTTGTCGAAGCCTTGTGACCTGGGGGGGCAGCCCTTCGACAAGCTCAGGGCGAACGGATATTTGATCAATCAAGTTTTAATAAACACCATGACTATCAGCAGAACACCCACCGCCGAACTCGCCGCCTTCGCCGCCGGCCTTCGTTTTGAAGACATTCCCGCCTCCGTGATCGCCAGGGCCGAAGACCTGCTGGTGGACTGGTTCGGTTCGGCAATTGCCGGCAAGGGTTCACGTCCGGTCGAAACCATCACCGCTTTTGCCGCCAGCATGGGCCCCGCTGACGGCGCCGCCGAGGTGCTGGTCAACCGCCGCGGCAGCAGCGCCTACTTCGCGGCCATGGCCAACGCTGCCGCTTCGCATGTGGCCGAGCAGGACGCCGTGCACAACGGCTCGGTGTTTCACCCAGCCCCCGTGGGGTTTCCGGCCGCCCTGGCGATGGCCCCGCCGC
>CBFGNA010000009.1:0-15956 GCA_965650045.1 uncultured Polaromonas sp. | reverse complement strand
ACAGAATGCCGACGTGTTTGCCATCGGCATGCAGGTCGGTCGCCAGAATGCCGGGGGTGTCGGAGGCTTCCAGCACCACGGCGCCGGCGCCGTCGCCGAACAGCACACAGGTGGTGCGGTCCGAAAAATCGAGAATGCGCGAGAAAACCTCGGCGCCTATCACCAGGGCTTTGGTCGCCGAACCGGTCCTGATCATGGCGTCGGCCACCGTCAGCGCATACACAAAACCGCTGCAGACCGCCTGCACGTCAAACGCCGGGCAGCCGGCAATGCCCAGCTTGTGTTGCAGGATGCAGGCCGCCGACGGAAACACCATGTCGGGTGTCGAGGTGGCCACAATGATCAGGTCGATGTCGCTGGCTTGCAGGCCCGCGGCCTGCAGGGCATTTTTTGCCGCCTCCAGGCCCAGATCGCTGCTGCAGACCTCGGGCGCCGCAAAGTGGCGCGCGCGGATGCCGGTGCGTTCGACGATCCACTCGTCCGAAGTCTCCACACCTTTGGCGGCCAGTTCGGCCGCCAGCTCGGCATTACTCAAGCGGCGCGGCGGCAGGTAGCTGCCAGTGCCTGTGATACGTGAATAAGGGCTCATGGAAATAGTTAATGCGCTGGCGCTGGATCGGCGTGCACGGCAGGCGCCTCGGCGCCCTGCGCATCGACGGGCCCCAAGGCAGCTTTTGCCAGCAAGGGCGCGGCGTGTGCAATGCGCTCCTGCACGCGGTCCAGCAAGTTGTTGCGAGCTGCATCATAAGCGCGATTCAGGGCCCGCTCGAAAGCAAAGGCGTCGGCCGATCCATGGCTCTTGAAGACCAGGCCACGCAGGCCCAAAAGGGCGGCGCCGTTGTAGCGACGATGATCTACGCGATTTTTAAATGCAGATAACACTGGATAAGCAACGATAGCAGCCATTTTGGTGAAAATATTCTTGGAAAACTCCGCCTTGATGAAGCCACCGATCATGCTAGCCAAGCCCTCGCTGGCTTTCAGAGCCACATTGCCGACAAATCCATCACACACCACGATATCTACAGCGCCCTTGAAAATATCGTTGCCCTCGACGTTGCCGCAAAAATTCAAATCGCCACTTTTCGCGGCAGATCGCAGCAATTCACCGGCTTTTTTGATGACTTCGCTACCTTTAATCGCTTCTTCACCAATATTCAGCAAGCCAACCGTGGGGTGGGGCTTGTCCGCGATGGCAGAAACCAGGGCAGAACCCATCACGGCAAACTGGAACAGGTGATCCTCGGTGCAGTCGATATTGGCGCCCAGGTCCAGCACCGTGGTGGCGCCGCCGGCTGCGTTGGGCAACTGGGTGGCAATGGCCGGACGGTCAATACCTTCCAGCGTCTTGAGGACATAACGCGCAATCGCCATCAACGCACCGGTGTTGCCGGCCGACACCGCGGCTTGGGCCACGCCCTCCTTGACCTGCACGATGGCCACGCGCATGGACGAGTCTTTTTTGCGGCGCAGGGCGACTTCGACCGGATCGTCCATGGTGACGACTTCCGTGGCCGTGACAAGCTGGCAATGGGGATGTGACTGGATGCGGGAAAACTGCGCTTGCGTCGCCAGCACCTCGGGCTGGCCGACCAGCACGATGCCGGCTTCCGGGTGCTTGTCCAGGAAAGCCAGACAGGCCGGCAAGGTGACGGACGGACCGAAATCGCCGCCCATGGCATCGACAGCTATCCTGATCATGGCAGGACCGGTGCAGTCAGAAAATGGGAATTCAACAAAACAAAGGCCCGCAGGGTGAGTGCGGGCCAGTTCTTGAGGCGTGAATTTACGCTTCGGATTTGGTTTTCAGCACCTTGCGGCCACGGTAAAAACCGGTGGGGCTGATGTGGTGGCGCAGGTGGATTTCACCGGTGGTGGATTCCACGGCGATACCTGGCACGGTGAGTGCGTTGTGCGCACGGTGCATGCCGCGCTTGGAAGGTGATTTTTTGTTCTGCTGGACGGCCATGATCCGCTCCTGAGGGGGTATAGGGTTGGTAAATTGCGACCTGAACCCGTGAGCTGGCCCGGCGCGAAGCCTTTGATTATAGCGCGATCCGGCCAGCCGTTCCAGTCCTGCCGGCATCCTCTCTGCGGGGCGCGGAGCGGCCCCAGGATAGCCGCGTGATGGGCTTTGTTCTCAGCCAGGCTTTTTGAGCTGCGCCAGGGCCGCAAACGGATGCGGTTTGGCCTCCGCCTCGCCATCCGGTGGCGCCAGCTCAGCCTCACCGGCACTGAACACCGGCGCTTCCGGGCAGGTTTCGTGCATGGGAACCAGCGGCAAGGCCATCAGCAACTCATCCTCGACCACCGCCAGCAGGTCGAACTGCGGCTCCATGACCAGCAAATCCTCCTCGGACTCGTCGTCCTCGGCCATGGCGATGTCTTCGTCGGCCACAAACCGGTACCACTGGTCAATCTCCAGAGGGGTCAGGACCGCCCCCATGCAACGCTGGCAGGTCAGCGGCAACCGGCTGGTGGCCTGCAGATGCAGCCAGACCTCATCCTCCGCACCGGCGCGTGCGCGCAGCTCGCCGCGGGCGCGCCACTCGATGGTCAAATCGGGCTGCAGCCCTTGTACCTCCTGGGCCAGGCGCTCCATATTTTGTAGCGGCGTCCGCTCGACCAGCGGCTCACCGGCCTGGGCAAAAGCCCGCATGTTGAGACGGCGGGCATTCAGGTTTTTCGACATGACAGGCAGTGTAAGAGAATCAGCGCATGAGCCCTTCCCCTGCCGACCTTTCCCGCACCGCCTTCCCCGAATCGACCGGCCGCGCGCTGATTCTGGGTTCGACCTCGCGCTACCGCCGTGAATTGCTGTCCCGCCTGGCCGTTCCTTTTGACGTGGTTTCGCCCGATGTGGACGAAACGCCACAGCCCGGGGAAGCGCCGGCCGATCTGGCGCTGCGCCTGGCGCTGGCCAAAGCCCGCGCAGTGGCCACCAACTTCCCCCGCGCCGTGGTGATTGGTTCCGACCAGGTCGCCGACCTCCACGGCCTGCCGCTGGGCAAACCCGGCACGCATGAACGCGCGGTCGCCCAGTTGCGCCAAATGCGCGGCCAAACCGTTGTATTTCAGACCGCTGTCGCGGTGGTCTGCGTGGACAGCGGCTTCGAGCAGGCCGAACTGGCGGCAGTGAGGGTTCAATTTCGTGCGCTGAGCGACGCCGAGATCGAGAACTACCTGCGCACCGAGCAGCCCTATGACTGCGCCGGCAGCGCCAAAAGCGAAGGGCTGGGCATTGCCCTGCTGGAGGCCATCCACAGCGACGACCCGACCGCACTGGTTGGCCTGCCGCTGATACGCACTTGCCGCATGATCCGAGCAGCGGGCATCACGCTGCTGGCCATGCCCGGAGCCCGGACATGAGCGCGGCGCCCAAAGGCAAGCTCTACCTGGTTCCGGCACCGCTGGACTTCGGCTGCGAGGTGCTGGCGCCGCTGCAGGAGGTGATCCCGCTGGGCACGCTGCAGATCGCGGCCAGCCTGCCCTGCTGGATTTGCGAAAACGCCAAAAGTACCCGCGCCTACCTCAAACGCGTCGGCGAGGTGCAGCCGCTGCTGCAGCCGGTGCAGGCACTGCAGATCACCGAGCTGCCGCGCGAGGTGCATAAAAAAGGCGATCACGGCGGCGGCTTTGACGCCAGACCGCTGCTCAAGGCGGCGCTGGAAGGCCGCGACATCGGCCTCGTCAGCGAAGCCGGCATGCCGGCGATTGCCGACCCGGGCTCTTCGGTGGTGCGGGCAGCGCATGAGCTGGGCCTGCAGGTCCTGCCGCTGGCCGGACCGATGTCGCTGATGCTGGCCCTCGCCGCCAGCGGCCTGAACGGGCAAAACTTTGCGTTTGTCGGTTATTTGCCGCAAGACGCGGGCGAACGCAGCCAGCGCATCCGTGAACTTGAATCACTGGCCCTGAGAACCGGACAGACGCAGATTTTTATCGAGACGCCCTACCGCAACACGGCCTTGCTGCAGGCCTTGCTGCAAACACTGCAGGCCGCCACCCGGCTGGCGCTGAGCTGCGGCCTGAGCCTGCCGACCGGCTGGTCGCACAGCGCGCCTGTCAGTGCCTGGAAACGCGACAAACCCGCCGCGCCGCTGGCCTTGCCCACTGTGTTTTGCATCGGCCGCTGAACCCGGCTCCGGCCGCAAAAAAGCCCGCATGCAGCGGGCTTTCTGAAGCGCTGGACGGGCTCAGCGAATGGCGGGGATCGCCTTCAGGCTGCGTATTGCGCCATCCCCAATCGCCGCGCCGAAACGTTTGGCCAGTTTCTCCGCAACGTTTTCACGGCGTGTGTAGTCAATGATTTCCTCGGTCTTGACGACCTCGCGCGCGACGTATTCAAGCGAGCCGAGCTTGTCGGCCAAACCCAGCTCGATCGCCTGCTGGCCGGTCCAGAACAGGCCGCTGAACATCTCGGGGGTTTCCTTCAGGCGCTTGCCACGGCCGGTCTTGACGGCGTTGATGAACTGCTGGTGGATCTGGTTCAGCATGGTCTGCGCGTAAGCGCGTTGCTGTTCGGTCTGCGGACTGAACGGATCGAGAAAGCCCTTGTTTTCGCCGGCCGTCAGCAGGCGGCGCTCGACGCCGACCTTGTCCATCAAGCCGGTGAAGCCAAACCCGTCCATCAGGACGCCTATGCTGCCGACAATGCTGGCCTTGTCGACAAAAATCCGGTCCGCCGAGGCCGCCACGTAATAGGCGGCGGAGGCGCAGGTCTCCTCGACCACGGCATACACCGGTTTTTTATGTTTGGCCTTGAGGCGCATGATCTCGTCGTTCATCATGCCGGCCTGCACCGGGCTGCCGCCGGGCGAATTGATCAGCAGCACCACCGCCTGGGCGCCCTCGTCTTCGAAAGCCGCTCGCAGCGCGGCATTGACAAATTCGGCACTGGCATCGGCGCCGGCGGCGATCTCGCCCTTGATCTCGACCACCGCCGTGTGTGGCGTGCTGACACTGGTCGTGGCGCTGCGGTGCATGGCAAACCAGATCAGGAACACAAAAAACGCCAGCCAGGACAGGCGGACAAAGGTTTTCCAGCGGCGCGTGGCTTTTTGCTCGTTGAGAGCGGCAAAGGCCAGCTTTTCCAGCGTGGCCCGCTCCCAGCCAGGGTTCAAGCCGGCTTCTGCGCGGCGCCGATCCGCTATGGTTTCAGGAGCTGCTGACGCATATCCGGCGGGGGCTGGAGCCCGATTTGGATCGTAATTCGGGTCGTCGAACGGCTCGTTGCGGTTGGAATCATTCATGGCAGTAGTTTAGAACCCGATCAGAAGTCGATGGGCTTCAATTTGTAGGAGGTATGCCAGAAAACAAGTCCATCACGCTCCGAAAGATCTATTTTGACCAGCCCGCCATGGCAGGGGCCGCCGCTGCAGGCGCCGGTGTCCGGCCGGTAAGCCGCGCCGTGGCTGGCGCACAGCAGCCACTGGCCGCTGTCATCGAAAATGCGGTTCGGTTGCCAGTCCAGCTCCATCGCCACATGGGTGCAGCGGTTGAGGTAGGCGTGCGGCTGGCCTTCAAAGCGGATGGCAAAGGCCCGGCAGGTCTGGCCGGCGTAATTCACGTCAAACGGCACAGCGTCGCCGCCTTCGGCCAGTTCCGGGCCGCGGCACAAGGGTACAGGCACTTCATCCATCGGAAAGCACCTGACTCCGAAACGGGGGCGCAAACTCTTTATCAGCCGGGGCCGCGGAACCGGCTTTGCCGGGCCGCAGGCGCAGCGCCCCCCCGGGGGGCAGCGAAGTACACGCAGTGACAAGCGTGGGGGCCATATCTTCAGCCATGCACCGCCAGCCAGTCGTTCAACTCGCCCACCGAATGGGCGACAAAGCGCGGCTTCAGCACCTCGAAGGCCGCAAACTCATGGGCGCCGTAACTGACCCCGATGCTGGCGCAGCCCGCGTTGACCGCCATCTGCAAGTCGTGCGTGGTGTCACCGATCATCAGGGTGCGCGCCGGCGTCACGCCGAACTGGTCCATCAGTTCGTGCAGCATGCGCGGATGCGGTTTGCCCGCCGTCTCATCCGCGGTGCGCGAAGCGTCAAAACGGCCCTTGAGCTCGACCGCCTGCAGCGCCTCGTCCAGGCCATGCCGGCTTTTGCCGGTGGCCACCGCCAGTTTGTGGCCGCGGCCTTTCAGCGCCGCCAGCAGCGGCAACACGCCGTCGAACAGGCTGATGTCGTTCTGGTGGGCGATGTAGTGGTGACGGTAACGCGCGCCAAGCTCGGGGTATTTGCTCTCGGGCACATCCGGCGCGGCATGGGCCAGCGCCTGCATCAGCCCCAGCCCGATCACATAACCGGCGGCCTCGTCGGTGGGCACGGTGCCGCCCACGTCGCGCACCGCCGCCTGGATGCAGCGCACGATGATCCGGGTGGAATCGAACAGCGTGCCGTCCCAGTCGAAGGCGATCAGGTCAAAGTTCAGCGGCGTGGAAGGAGACGGCATGGGTGGTGAAACTCTGGAGATCGGGCGGCAGCGGGGCGTGCAATTCAATGCGTTTGCCGGTGGAGGGATGGCTGAACTTTAACCGCCAGGCATGCAAGAACATGCGCTTGAGCCCGCTGCCCGGCGCTTCTTTTTGCAGCGTCTTGTTGAGTTCGAAATCGCCGTACTTGTCGTCACCGGTTATCGGATGGCCTTCGCTGGCCAGGTGCACGCGGATCTGGTGGGTGCGACCGGTCTTGATGGTGACTTCGAGCAGACTGAAAGCACCTCCCGGCGCGGCGGCCTTCACCTTCACCAGGGTCACGGCGCGCATGCCATCAGGGTGATCCTTGCCGACCACCTGGACCCGGCGTTCACCACCTTCCAGCAGGTATTTCTGCAGCGGTTTGTCCAGCACTTTCTTGTTGGCCGGCCAGGCGCCCTGCACCATGGCCAGGTAAATCTTGTCGGTTTCGCGCTCGCGGAACTGTTCCTGCAGGTTTTTCAGCGCCATCCGTTTTTTGGCGACCAGCAGGATGCCGCTGGTTTCCCGGTCCAGCCGGTGCACCAGTTCCAGGAAGTGCGCATCCGGCCGCGCCATGCGCAACTGTTCGATCACGCCAAAGGCCACGCCGCTGCCACCGTGCACCGCCACGCCGGCCGGCTTGTTGATCGCCAGCACATGGTCATCTTCAAACAGGATGGGAAATTCGCGCGAGGGCGCATAACCCCCGGTGCTTGACGCCGCGCCGTGGCGCGCGATCTCCACCGCCATGACCTCGGCCTTCTGGTCGGCACGTTCGGAAGTGCGCACCGGCGGCAGGCGCACCACGTCGCCGGCTTCAATCCGGGTGTCGGCCTGCACCCGGCCCTTGTTGATGCGCACCTCGCCGCTGCGGATGATGCGGTAGACGTGCGTCTTGGGCACGCCCTTGAGCTGGCGGATCAGGAAATTGTCCAGGCGCTGGCCGGCGGAATCTTCGTCAACAGTTACAAATACAGCCTGCACAGTGGCTTTTTCAGGCGCGGACGCAGCGTCCGGCAGCGCCGGGGCAGGCGCGGCGTGGCCGGTTTTGGCAGGGTTTGCGGGTTTACCCGGGCGAGCTGTTGGGGCTGAACCTGCGCCTATAATGTGTTTCACTAGCGACAAGCTGTAAGTGGTTGATTTGTCTGGAAGTTTAGTCCACACACCCATCACCCCACTCCAACAGCCTTGCTGGAAGGTCGACGCCACTGGCGGCAAAGGCCTGCAAGCGCACGGTGCCAGGCACCCCGCGGCAGGCACATGTTGTGCAGACGAGTCGACGTTTTGCGAACACCAACACGGAATACGATGTGACCAGCCCCGCGGGCTGGTCACGGATAACAGCGAATCTGGTCATTGAATGGGTAGCCTCTTGACAACACTGGTCGTCCTGATGAATTTGTGCCTGCGGCGCTTTTTAGCCCCGCTGTTCGGCATGAATCAGCCGCCAGCCCTTGTCCTGCGGGCGCAAGCAGCTACTGATTTTGTAGCATTCATCCGTCGGACCCCGCTTCGCCCCATCCACGCGCCTACGCCCAGACAGCGCAGCTGACCGGCTCACCCCGGTCTTCTGTCGCGCCGTCAAAGGCTCTCCGGCAATTCCCCGCGTTCGCACTGCGTCTGCTCCCGGCGTCGTTTGCCCATTTTTCGGGCAGTGATGTTTGAGAACAGAAGAACGAAGGAATCAACATGAAACGCATGCTGGTCAATGCCACGCAGTCGGAAGAACGCCGCCTGGCCATCGTCGACGGACAAAAGCTCCTCGACTACGAAATTGAAATTGAAGGGCGCGAACAGCGCAAGGGCAACATCTACAAGGCCGTCGTGACCCGCGTCGAGCCCTCGCTCGAAGCCTGTTTTGTCGACTACGGCGAAGACCGCCACGGCTTCCTGCCGTTCAAGGAAATCTCCAAGCAGTACTTCGCCCAGGGCGTGCCGGTCAGCCAGGCACGCATCCAGGACGTGATCCGCGAAGGCCAGGAAATCCTGGTCCAGGTCGAGAAGGAAGAACGCGGCAACAAGGGCGCGGCCCTGACCACCTTTGTCTCGCTGGCCGGCCGTTACGTCGTGCTGATGCCCAACAACCCGCGCGGCGGTGGCGTCAGCCGCCGCATCGAAGGTGAAGACCGGGCCGAGCTCAAGGAAAACATGGACCAGCTGGAATACCCGGCCGGCGCCAGCATCATCGCCCGCACCGCCGGCATCGGCCGCAGCGCCGCCGAACTGCAGTGGGACCTGAACTACCTGATCAAACTCTGGACCGCCATCGACGGCGCCGGCAAGGAGGGCAAGGGCGCCTTCCTGATTTACCAGGAATCGAGCCTCGTCATCCGCGCGATCCGCGACTACTTCAACAGCGACATCGGCGACATCCTGTTCGACACCGACGACGTCTATGAGCAGGCGCGCCAGTTCATGGCCCACGTGATGCCCGAGCACGAGCACCGCGTCAAGCGTTACCGCGACGACGCGCCGCTGTTCAGCCGCTTCCAGATCGAGCACCAGATCGAGTCAGCCTATGCACGCACCGTGCAACTGCCGTCCGGCGGCGCCATCGTGATCGACCACACCGAAGCACTTGTTTCCGTGGACGTCAACTCAGCGCGCGCCATCAAGGGCGGCGACATTGAAGAAACCGCCACCCGCACCAACCTCGAAGCCGCCGACGAAGTCGCGCGCCAGATGCGTTTGCGCGATCTGGGCGGCCTGATCGTCATCGACTTCATCGACATGGAAGAGTCGCGGAATCGCCGCGACGTCGAAAACCGCCTGCGCGATGCGCTGCGCCAGGACCGCGCGCGTGTGCAGTTCGGCACCATCAGCAAGTTCGGTCTGATGGAAATGAGCCGCCAGCGGCTGCGCCCCGCACTGTCTGAAGGCGCATCGATTCCCTGCCCGCGTTGCGGCGGCTCCGGCCACATCCGCGACACCGAAAGCTCGGCGCTGCAGATCCTGCGCATCATCCAGGAAGAGTCCATGAAGGACAGCACGGCCTCGGTGCTGTGCCAGGTGCCGGTCGATGTGGCTTCGTTCCTGCTCAACGAAAAACGCTCGGAGATCGCCAAGATCGAGATGAAGCAGCGCATCAACGTGCTGCTGGTGCCCAACAAGACACTGGAAACGCCCAACTACAAGCTTGAGCGCCTGAAACACGACGACCCGCGCCTGGACAACATCGAAGCCAGCTACAAGATGGCCGACGAGATGGAAGATCCGACCACGGTCACGCGCCGCAGCCAGGAAAAACACAACAAGCAGGAACCGGTCATCAAGGGCGTGTTGCCTGATGCACCGGCGCCGCAGGCGATTCCGAAACCGGCACCGCTTGCAGCCGCACCGGCGCAGGCGCAGCCGGCCCGTGCCGCAGCGGCCGCACCGGCAGAAAAAAGCTTCTTTGCCAAGCTCAAGGAATTTTTTGTCGGTGCCGACACCGCGCCTGTGGCCGCACCTGCCCGCGAAGAGAAAAAAGACGCGCGCAGCGGCGAAGCCCGTCGTGACGGACGCGGCGAACGTGGTGAACGCAGCGAGCGCGGCGGTGAACGCGGTGGCCGTGACGGACGCCGTGGTGGACGCGGCGGACGCGGCGAAGGCCGTGCCGGTGAGCCGCGCGGCGAGGGCCGGCCGGACCAGCCACGCGAAGCCCGCGGTGAGCGTGCCGAACGGGGTGAGCGCCGTGAACGCGGCGAAGGCCGTGGTGATCGTCCTGCTGCCGAAGGCCAGCGCCCCGAGCGCCAGGCTGGTGAACGCAATGAGCAAGCGCGCGAAGCCCGTGAACCGCGTGAGCCGCGTGAACCACGCGGTGATCGTCCCGAACAACGTGCCGACGGGCAAGCCCAGGGCACGGAAGGCCGCGAAGGCCGTGGCCGCCGCGGCCGCGGTGGTGATCGCGGTGAACGTGGCGAGCGCGGCGACCGCGCGCCGCGGGATGCCGAGCAGCAGGAGCAAGCCCTGGCCAACCAGGCGGCCATGGCCGCCGCGATGGCCGGCGAGTCCACACCGCGCCAGGAGCGCACGACTGACGCCGGCCGTGACGGCGAGCGCCAGGACGGCAACCGCAACAACGAAGCCCGCGCTGAAGGCCAGGGCCGCCGTGAACGCGGTGAGCGTGGCGAGCGCGGCAATGGCCGCCGCAACGAACGCCATGACGACCGCGGTGAACGCACTGACGGCAGCGCGGCACCGGTGGCCGGCGCCCAGGCCGACAGTTTCGATGCCGCCCACCCGGCCGTCGTGGCCAGCCTTGACGACGCCGGCAACCCGGTGGCACCCGCCTCCTCGACCGACGTGCCAACCCGCCCGGACGGTGAGGAAAGCCAGGATCGCCAGCCCCGTGAGCGCCGCAGCCGTGACCGTTATGGCCGCGACCGGCGCGAGCGTTCGGAGCGTGGCGACGCAAGCGCCGAAGGCGCCGCGGCACCTGCGCCGGCCGCAATGCCTGCCACCGGCGGTTTTGAATCAAACTTTGAATCAAATCAGGCTCCAGCCCACGACCAGCAAGCGTCAAGCGCTCCTGAATTCGTAGCACAGACAGCCCCGGCACCTGCCCCCCAGGCAGCGCCGCAAGCCGCCCCGGTGGCTGCCGCTCCCGTCGTGGCAGCTGCGCCGGCGGCCCCGGCCGGCCGCGCGCTTCCCAAAGTGCAGAGTTATGACCTGCCGCTGCAGGATTTGGCCCAGGTGGCCCAGTCCTCCGGTCTGCAGTGGGTCAATTCGGACGCAGCCAAGATCGCCGAAGTTCAGGCCGCGATGGCCGCCGAGCCGAAACCGATCCACGTTCCACGTGAACGCGCGCCGGTGGTTCAACTGGACACCGGCCCGCTGGTGCTGGTCGAGACCAAACGCGATTTGCGCAACACCACGCTGCCGTTTGAGCAGGCGGCCGCCGCTGCGCCGACCACAGGGGAACGCGCGAAATAAGCTGCCCTCTGCACCCTGCCGCTTTCCCCTGCGGCGGGCATTGATCAAAAGCAGCCTTCGGGCTGCTTTTTTTTGCCTGGCCGCCCATCCCGTGCAGCCCGCACCGGGAAAATAGTGGCTTCCACCAGAGCGGTTTCACGGGATCTGCCCGCTGTTTGGCATTGATCTTGCGCACAATGGCGCCATGATGACGCGCGTCCTGCCATCACGCCTTCCAGACCTGTCCTGCCTGCGCAAGGCCAGCGTTCTCCTGTGGCGAACGCTGGTCAGGCAGGCGCCGCCGCTCGGGCCGATGCTGCTGTTTGCCCTGGCCTATGGCGCATCGGCGCGGCTGGGGCTGGCCTATTCGAGTCTGGCGCCCAATGTCACCCTGATATGGGCACCCACCGGCATCAGCCTGTTTGTGGTTTTGCGCTGGGGCCCACAATTCTGGCCCGGCATCGTACTGGGTGACCTGATCGCCAACACCGGTACCGGCGCGCCCATCGCGGCCATCCTCGGCATCTCGGCGGGCAACATTCTGCAAACGCTGGCCTGCGCCTGGCTGCTGCAGCGCGCCGGTTTGCACAGCGATCTGGCGCGGGTGCGCGATGTGGTGGCGCTCATCGCCCTGGGCACGGCAGGCGCCGCGCTGAGCGCCTGCGTCGGCCCGGCCGCCCTGGCCTTGAGCGGCACCATCACCTGGCCGGCCTGGCCGTCGGTCTGGGTGCAATGGCTGATGGGCGACGCCACGGGCGCCGTGGTGTTGACGCCGCTGCTGCTGGCCTGGTGGGGAGCCTGGCCGCCCGGTCGCTGGAGCCGGCTGCGGCGCATGGAAGCCGGGCTGCTGATGCTCTCGCTCGCGCTGCTGTGCGGCGCCATTTTCGGCGGGCTGGGCTGGGTCCGCCAGGGCTACTACCCCGCTTCACTGGCGTTGTTTCCGCTGGCGGTGTGGGCGGCGCTGCGCTTCGGCCTGCGTGGCGCCACCTTGCTGACGCTGGTGATGTCGGCCGCGGCCATTACCGGGACGGTGCATGGTTTCGGGCCTTTCGTCGATGACGCCGGGACCGCCAGCCTGCTGCGCTGGTGGCTGTTCGCCAACGTGATCACCGTCACCAGCCTGGTGCTGGCAGCTTCGCGGGCCGAGCGTGACCAGGCCCAAAACCAGGCCATCCGGCAGCGCGACTTTGCCGATGCTGTCCTGGACGCGGAAGGCGCCCTCGTGGCCGTGCTGGATCCGCAATGGCGCATCCAGCGCGTCAACCGCGCGTTGCTGGCCACCACCGGCCATGCGCCGGGAACCTTGCAGGGCCGACACTTCCGCGAGGCGCTGATCCCCGAAGCACAGTGGCACAAGATCGACGGATTGGCCGACCTGCTGCGCACCCGCGTCAGCCAGTCGCTGCGCCATGACAGCAGCCTGCGCCGGCACAACCGCCCGCCGCTCATCGTTTCCTGGTCGGTCACGGCGCTGCGCGGGGCCGGCGACGCCATCGAACACGTCGTTGTTTCAGGCCTGGACGTCAGCGCACGGGTCGAAGCGGCCGAAGCGCTGCGCCATGCACGCCGGTCACTGGAAGCGCGGGTGGCCGAGCGCACCAGCGAGCTGGCGCAGGCCAATGCCGAACTGCAGGTCGAGATCACTGAACGGCGGCGGCTGGAGGGCGAGATCATCCACGTCAGCGAAAGCGAGCAGATGCGCTTCGGCCAGGAACTGCACGACGGGCTGGGCCAGCACCTGACGGCCACCGCTTTCCAGGCCGCGTTGCTGGCACGCGACCTGGCGGGCCGGCCCGCAGCGCTGGTCGCCGAACGCATCGAAACCATGCTTGGCGACGCGGTCTCCCAAACCCGGCGGCTGGCGCGCGGGCTGTTCCCGGTGGAACTGGAAGACAACGGCCTGACAGCAGCGCTGGCCCAGATGGCCGCCAACACCCGGGAGTACATGGGCATGAACTGCACACTGCTTTGCCCGGAACCCGTGGACGTGCCCGACCACACGGTCGCGATTCACCTGTACCGGATTGCGCAGGAAGCCGTGAACAACGCGGCCAAGCACGCGCACTGCAGGAACCTCACCATCGCGCTGGGCCTGCAGGACGGCGCGCTCGTGCTGCGCGTCACCGACGACGGCATGCGCGAATCAGACGCACCAACAGGCACAGGCATGGGCCTGGGCATCATGCGGCACCGGGCGCGCCTGATTGCTGCGCAGGTCACGCTGGGCCCGCGCGGTGATGGCCTGGCGGGCTGGGAAGTGGCCGTCACCCGGCCGGAGACCAGGCCATGAAGGCAGGCGGGCTCCGCAGCAAGGTCCTGATCGTGGATGACCACCCCATCCTGCGCCACGGCATTGCGCAAATGGTGGCGCGCGAAGACGACATGGAGGTCTGCGGCGAGGCCGGCAGCGTGCCGGACGCACTGGCTTTCATCGCCGCCAACGCGGTGGACCTGGCCATCGTCGACTTGTCGCTGGATGACCGTTCCGGCATGGAGCTGATTCGCACCGTGCATCAGCGTTATCCGCAACTGCGCTGCCTGGTGCTTTCCATGCATGACGAGAACCTGCATGCCGAGCGCGCGCTGCGCGCCGGCGCCAGCGGTTACGTGATGAAGCAGGAAGCGACGCGCAAGATCATCACAGCGCTGCGCCGCGTGCGCGACGGCCACATCTACCTCAGCGACGCGATGGGCAGCCAGTTGCTGCAGCGGCTGGCCGGCACGGCAGGTCCAGCGGCCAGCGCACCGGCGCAACAGCTTTCAGCCCTCAGTGACCGCGAGCTGGAAGTGCTGCGGCTGATCGGCAAGGGCATGAAGACCGGCGACATCGCCCGCACGCTCAACCGCAGCGTGCACACGGTGGAAGCGCACCGCGCCAACATCAAACGCAAGCTGGCGCTCAAGAGCGCGGGTGAACTGGCGCAATACGCCTTCGGCCTGGGCAACTAGGTCCTTATCAGCGCCTCCGATCCTCATCGCTAGCGGTTTCCACGAGCCGCGATTAGCGGTGCACCCCCCATTCCTATCGCGGCGGCCGTGATGCCTGCCACAGCAGTGAATTCCTACATTGGAGTCATCAACGGATGAGCTTCAACAAGAGGACGAGATGCACCTGCGGATGGAAGGAATGAGCAAACGTTTTGGCGCGGTCACAGCGCTGACAGGCGTCGATTTCGAGGCGCTGCCCGGCGAGGTCACGGCCTTGGTCGGCGAGAATGGCGCAGGCAAAAGCACGCTGATGAAAATCCTGTACGGCATGCACCGCGCCGACAGCGGCTCCGTGACGCTCGACGGTCTGGCGCTGGCAGGCGGTTCCCCGCGCGAGGCCGTGGCGCGCGGGGTCGGCATGTTGTTCCAGCAGTTCAGCCTGATCCCCGCGCTCACGGTGCGCGAAAACCTGGCACTGGCCCTGCCGCGCGCACCCTGGCTGCTGGGCCGCGGCGCGCGGCGCCTGCATGACGTGGCGGCGCGGCTGCGCGAGCTGGCGCCCGACATCGATCCCGGGCAGCGCGTCGGCCAGCTCTCGGTCGGCCAGATGCAGCTGGTGGAACTGGCCAAGGTGCTCAACCTGCAGGCGAAACTCGTCGTGCTGGACGAGCCGACCGCGGTGCTGGCGCCGGCCGAGGCGCAGCGCCTGTGGGCACTCGTTCGCATGCTGCGTGAGGGCGGCCTGGCCGTCATCCTCATCACCCACAAGCTCCAGGACGTGCATGCCTGCGCCGACCGCATCGCCGTGCTGCGCGGCGGGCGTCTGGTCGCCAGCCAGGACGCGGCCGGCCTGGATGATGCCAGTATCGTCTCGCTGATGGTGGGCGACCACCTGCCCTCCCCGCCGACTCCAGCGGACCCGCCTCAGACGCACGTACGCCTGTGGATCAAGGGCGTGTCTGCTTCCGGCGACGCCGGCAAGGTCACCGGCATCGAGCTGCAGTTGCGCGCGGGTGAGCTGCTGGGCGTGGCCGGTGTTTCGGGCAATGGCCAGACCACCCTCGCCGAAGCCGTTGCCGGCATCACGCCGCTGACAACCGGCGAGATCATCCTGGACGGTGGGCAACTGCGCGCGCCGCGGCTTTCGTCCGCGCCCTCGGCTGCGGTCGCCTACATCCCCGAGCAGCCGCTGCGCAACGCGGTTGCACCCGGCCTGTCGCTGGCGCTCAACCTGGCGCTGCGACGCATTGCCGGGCTGCCCTTTTTTCCCGGGCGCGCCGTGCTGGAGAAGCAGGCCCGCGCACTGATCCAGCGTTATGGCGTGCGCCCCGCCAACCCGCAGGCGCTGGCACAAGCCCTGTCCGGCGGCAATCTGCAAAAGCTGGTGGCCGCGCGCGAGCTGTCGTCGGCCCCCGCCGTGGTGGTCGCCTGCTATCCCACGATGGGCCTGGACGTGACGGCCACGGCGCAGATCTACGAGGCGCTGTTCGAGCTGGCCCGGCGCGGCAGCGCGGTGCTGTGGATCTCGGAAGACCTGGGCGACCTGCTGCGCTACTCGCACCGCATTGCGGTGATGCTGGGCGGGCGCGTGGTGCAGGTGCTGGACGCGCGCCAGACACAGGTGACGGAAGTCGGCGCCTGGATGACCGGGTCGGCCACATGAACGCCATCCTGTCGCAAC
>CBFGNA010000008.1:0-17235 GCA_965650045.1 uncultured Polaromonas sp. | reverse complement strand
CCATGGTGGTGGTCGCCGGTGGGCACGCAAGCCGCCTGCTGGTCGATGGCCAGCCGCGGCAGGCCATTCGCGGGCAGATGTCATGGGGGCTGCACGCCGACGTGCCGGGGGCAGCCGCATTTCCTGCCTTTGTGGTCAACGGCAGCGGCAGCTTCATCCCGGCCCTGCCTGCGGCGGAGGGCCAGGTCTGGCTGGCGGGCGCCGGTTTTCAGCGTGACCAGGACAGCACGGACATTCGCCTTGCCGACCAGGCCGCCAACCTGGACAGGCTGCAGACCCTGCTGCCGGCGACCGCGCGGACGCTGGCGCCGCTGTTTGAAGCCGGCAAGGCGCGAGCCTGGGCGGGGGTGCGTTGTGCCTCGCCAGACCGCCTGCCGCTGGTAGGCCCGGCCGATGAGGCGGCGCATCCGGGTCTGTGGCTGAGCACGGCGATGGGCTCACGCGGGCTCAGTTTTGCGGTTCTGAGCGGTGAGCTGCTGGCTGCCCGGCTGCATGGCGAGCCCCTGCCGATGGAAAATCGCCTGGCGCAGGCGGTCGCAGCGCAGCGTTTCCTCAAAAATTGATAGTGTTTTGAGCTTCTGGCCCTTATGTGGCGGGCGCAAGCAGCTATATATTTTGTAGCAAAGCATTCAACTTTTCAGGGTCCAGCGGTTTGGGCAGATAGACCTGGGCGCCCGACAGACGGGCCTGCAGACCGCGCCGCCAGGCCGGTTCGGCCCCGGTGATGAACAGGGCAACCGCCGGCCGGGTGCTGTCCACCGCCTTGGCAAGCTGCCAGCTGTCCATGTCGGTCAGCCCCAGGTCCAGGATGACCAGGTGGTAGGTCTGGCCCGCCAGCAGCGCCAGCGCTTCGGCACCGCTGCCGGCCTCGTCCACGTCATGCAGGCCGGCACTGGCCAGTTTGGCGCGCAGATACAGGCGCGCATCGCGCCCGGCGTCCGCGATCAGAACCTTGCGCGCGGTGGTGACGGCGCCTTCCAGGGCCATCGGCTCGGTGTCGTCGGCGGCATCCAGGTGCACGTCCATGTCCTCGGTGTGCGCCACTTCGAGATCCGCGGACAGGTCCCTGGCGCTCACCGGGGCAAATTTGGCATCCAGGGCCCCGATCACCGCTGACCACCTGACGGGCGCGGCAAACACCCGCCAGGCGCGGGGCGGCGCGCCAGCACCGATCCAGACCAGGCGGATGCCATCGTTCGCGGGATTGGCCAGCTCCAGCGCCGCCTCCCAACTGTCGCCATCCACCAGCAGCACCGAAGGCGGCTCGGGCGTTGAGGGCGTCCACGGCGCATAAGCCACGGCGCCGGACTCGGAAAGGCGGAACACCGTTTCCAGGGCATGGCGCTCGGGTTCGCTGAACCCGGAATACTTGACGAAAATCCGCTTCACGATTCTGCCGCCCCCATCTTGTTTGCTGCCGATTATGCGGGCCTTTGAAGCGTGGCATTGAGCGCAATGCCCACGGCCGGCAGCCCGGACGGCGGCTGCGGAGCGCGCCGCCAGACCCCGTGAGTACTGGTGAATAAGCTTATTCGCATAAGCGAACAACAAAACTGTCGTTTGCTTTCATAAGCCGCCCCCCTAAAGTAGCCCGCTTATGCACGATTTCGCATTCGTTTTTGCCGGTTTTGCGGTGGGTCTGGTCGTCGGACTGACCGGGGTCGGTGGCGGCTCGCTGATGACGCCGCTGCTGATTTTCTTTTTCGGCGTGAAACCGCACCTGGCCATCGGCACCGACCTGCTGTTTGCCGCCTTCACCAAGATGGGCGGCACCGTCAGCCTGGCGCGCGCGCGCATCGTGGACTGGAATATTGTCGGCAAAACCGCCGCCGGCAGCATCCCGGCCTCGCTGGCGACGCTGTATATCCTGCACCTGCTGGGCCCGGCCAGCCCGGCGGTCCACGCGGCCATGACATCCACGCTGGGCGTGGCCCTGCTGCTGACGGCGACCGCAACCCTGTACAAGGCGGTTTACGGCAAATCGGCACCCCGGCACATCGAAGTGTCCGAATTACATGCAGCGACGCAGGCCCGGCACTGGGCCCTGCCGGTGCTGTTCGGCGCTGTGATCGGCGTGCTGGTGACCCTGACTTCTGTGGGCGCCGGCGCTATCGGCGTGATCGTGCTGATGCTGCTCTACCCCGCCCTGCCCCTGCCGCGCATCGTGGCCGCCGACATTGCCCATGCCGTGCCGCTGACGCTGGTGGCCGGCCTGGGCCATGCGTCCATCGGCTCGGTGGACTGGCCACTGCTGGCCAAGCTGCTGGCCGGTTCGCTGCCGGGCATCTGGCTCGGTTCGCGCCTGGTCACACGCACGCCCGACCGCTGGATACGTTCGCTGCTTTCCGTACTGCTGGCGTATGCCGGTATCAAGCTCATCGCCATCTGAATCTTTTTTGATCCCTGACAGCCACTCCTGACAGCCATGTACCAATACACCGACTTTGACCGCCAGTTCGTGAAAGCACGTGCGGAGCAATACCGCGACCAGCTCACCCGCTGGCAGGCCGGCCAGCTGGCCGAAGACGACTTCCGGCCGCTGCGCCTGCAAAACGGCTGGTACGTCCAGCGTTACGCCCCCATGCTGCGCGTGGCGGTGCCTTATGGCGAACTCTCCAGCGCACAGGTGCGCGTGCTGGCCAAAATCGCCCGTGAATATGACCAGCCGAACGCCGCGCTGTTCAATGAAGCCCAGGCTGCCCAGGACAAACTCGGCCCGGTCGAGCTCAAAAGCGGCCTGTCGGTGGCGTCGAAACTGACCGCCGGTTATGCCCACTTCACGACGCGCCAGAACATCCAGTACAACTGGATTCCGCTGGACAAGTCGGCCGACGTGATGGACCTGCTGGCCAGCGTCAACATGCACGGCATCCAGACCAGCGGCAACTGCATCCGCAACATCACCAGCGACGAACGCGCGGGTATCGCGGCCGATGAAATCGCCGATCCGCGGCCCTTCGGCGAGATCCTGCGCCAGTGGAGCACCTTGCACCCCGAGTTCGCCTTTTTGCCGCGCAAGTTCAAGATCGCCATCAGCGGCGCGAAGGAAGACCGCGCCGCCACAGCCTGGCACGACGTGGGCCTGCACCTGATCCGCAATGACGAAGGCGAGCTCGGATTCCGGGTCCAGGTCGGCGGCGGCATGGGCCGCACACCCATCATCGGCACAGTGATCCGGGAGTTCTTGCCCTGGCACCAGATCATGAATTACATCGAGGCCATCGTGCGAGTCTACAACCGCTATGGCCGCCGCGACAACATGTACAAGGCCCGCATCAAGATCCTGGTCAAGGCCGAAGGCCAGAAGTACATCGATGAGGTCGAAGCCGAATACCGGCAGATCATGGACCACGACGGCGGCCCGCACACCATCACGCAGGCCGAGCTGGACCGCGTCACGGCCTGCTTCGTGCCGCCCGCGCTCAACTGCGACCGCAAGAGCGCTGACGCCAAGATCGCCAACATACTGCGCGCCGCCGCCGAGGACGACATCGAGTTCGGCCGCTGGCTCAAGCAGAACGTCGCTCCCCACAAAAACCCGGATTTGCGCGCCGTGACGCTGTCCTTCAAGCGCCTGGGCCAGGCCCCTGGCGACGCCACCGCCGACCAGCTTGACGTGGCCGCCGACCTGGCCGACCGCTTCAGTGCCGGCGAGGTGCGCGTCACGCACGACCAGAACCTGCTGCTGCCCTGGGTGCGCTGCGACGAGCTGCCGGAGCTGTGGCGTGCTGCACGCAAGTCCGGTTTTGCGCGCCCCAACATCCGCCTGCTGACCGACATGATCGCCTGCCCCGGCGGGGACTTCTGCTCGCTGGCCAATGCACGTTCCATCCCGATTGCCGAAGCCATCACCGAGCGTTACCAGGACATGGACGAACTGCACGACCTCGGCGAGATCGACCTGCACATCAGCGGCTGCATCAACTCCTGCGGCCACCACCACAGCGGCCACATCGGCATCCTGGGCGTGGACAAGGACGGCAAGGAGTGGTACCAGGTCACGCTGGGCGGCTCGGACGGCTCCACGCTGAGCGGCGCGCCCGTGCCCGGCAAGGTGGTCGGCCCCTCGTTCTCGGCCGCCGAAGTGCCGGAGGCGATTGAGGCCGTGCTGGACACCTACCGCAAGGAGCGCGAAGCCGGCGAAACCTTTATTGCCACCCTGCGCCGCACCGGGATCGATCCCTTCAAGACCGCCGCCAACAGCGTGCGTTTTGCCGCCGCTGTGACCGCCTGAGGACCTGTCATGAAACTTCTAGCCTTCACCGACCACACCGCCGCAGAAGACGGCAGCACCCTGGTACTGCCCAACGACGCCGACCCCCTGCTGCCTTCGCTCGACGGCGTGACGCGCATCGACCTGCACTTTCCCAAGTTCACCGACGGCCGAGCTTTCAGCCAGGCTTTTTTGCTGCGCCGCCGCCGTGAGTTCACCGGCGAGATCCGCGCCACCGGCGACGTGCTGGCCGACCAGCTCGCGCAGATGGAGCGCAGCGGTTTTGACGTGGCCGTGTTACGCGCCGACCAGGACCTGGTCACGGCCCAGCGGGTGCTGGCTTCCTACCCGGGCTACGGCGTCGGCAAATACCAGGGCGATGCCGTCGATGTGTTACCCCATTTCAAGGAAACCGAGGAAGGGGCTGCGGCCTGAACACCATGAGCTTCGATCTTGCAAAAATCAACGCCGAACTCGGCCGTGACGCGCAGGCCCTGGTGGGCTGGGCCGTGGGCCTCGGCAAACCCGCCATCGTCACCACCAACTTCCGCCCCTTCGAGGCGGTCATCCTGCACATGGTGACACGCGCCGAGCCGCGCATGCCCGTGGTCTGGATGGACAACGGCTACAACACCGAAGCCACTTACCGCTTTGCCGACGAAGTAACGAAGCTGCTCAAGCTGAACCTGCAGATCTATTTGCCGCGCCGCTCGCGCGCGCACCGCGAGGCCGTGGAAGGCGCCACCCCGGCGCTGGACGATCCGCGCCATGCGGCGTTCACCGACGAAGTGAAGCTGGAGCCGTTTGCCCGTGCCCTGCGCGAAACCGCACCCCAGGTCTGGTTCACCGCCTTGCGCGCCACCGACACCGCCGTGCGTGCGCAGATGGACCCGGTCAGCGTCAACCCCGACGGCCTGATCAAGGTCGCGCCTTTGCTGCACTGGTCGTCCAGAGACCTTTACCAGTACTGCGAGACCCACGGCCTGCCCAACAATTTCGACTACGTGGACCCCACCAAGGGCGAGGACAACCGCGAATGCGGCCTGCACCTCGCGCACTGACGGCCCTCTTCCCCATGCTCCACCGCCGACCCATGAACGCCCGCATCATTCCCATCAAGGAAATCTCCGCATGAACGCCCGCGCCGAACCCGAACTGCTCGCCAAACTGAGCAACGCCCACCTCGACGCGCTGGAAGAGGAAACCATCTTCATCCTGCGGGAAGTAGCCGCCGCCTTCGAACGCCCGGCCCTGCTGTTTTCAGGCGGCAAGGATTCGCTGGTGATGCTCAAGTGCGCGGAGAAAGCCTTTGGCGTGGGCCGCATCCCCTACCCGCTGCTGATGATAGACACCGGGCACAATTTTCACGAAGTGACCGACTTCCGCGACCTGCGTGCGAAGGAGCTCGGCGCCGAACTGATCATTCGCAACGTCGAGGATTCGATGAAACGCGGCACGGTGCGCCTGGCACACCCCGGCGAGTCGCGCAATGTGCACCAGTCGGTGACGCTGCTGGAAGCCATCGAGGAGTTCCGCTTTGACGCACTGATCGGCGGTGCGCGCCGTGACGAGGAAAAAGCCCGCGCCAAGGAGCGCATCTTTTCGCACCGCGACAGTTTCGGCCAGTGGCAGCCCAAAGCGCAGCGCCCCGAGCTCTGGACCCTGTTCAACACCCGGCTGCAACCCGGCGAGCATTTCCGCGTGTTCCCGATCTCCAACTGGACCGAACTGGATGTCTGGCAATACATCGAGCGGGAGCAGATTGCGCTTCCCTCGCTGTATTACGCGCACCAGCGCAAAGTGGTGGAGCGCAAGGGCCTGCTGGTGCCGGTGACCGACCTGACACCGGCGCGTGACGGCGAGCAGGTGGTCGAAAAAACCGTGCGCTTCCGTACCGTGGGCGATATCACCTGCACCTGCCCGGTGGACAGCCCGGCCGCCAGCGCTGCCGAGATCGTGATTGAAACCCTGGCCGCCGACGTCAGCGAACGCGGCGCCACGCGCATGGACGACAAGACCTCGGACGCCTCGATGGAAAAGCGCAAGAAAGACGGGTATTTCTGATGAACACCAACACAACCGTTCGGGCTGAGCTTGTCGAAGTCCGGCCAAACCCTTCGACAGGCTCAGGGCAATCGGATGTCAAATCCGCACTGAAGTTCATCACCTGCGGCTCGGTCGATGACGGCAAGAGCACGCTGATCGGCCGCCTGCTGGTGGACAGCAAGGCCGTGCTGCAGGACCACCTGGCCGGCGTGCAGCGCGGCGGCGAAACCGATCTGGCCTTGCTGACCGACGGCCTGTCGGCCGAGCGCGAGCAAGGGATCACCATCGACGTGGCCTACCGCTACTTCAACACCGAACACCGCAAGTTCATCATTGGCGATGCGCCCGGCCACGAGCAGTACACCCGCAACATGGTCACCGCCGCGTCGAGTGCCGACGCCGCTGTGGTGCTGGTGGACGCGACCAAGCTGGACTGGCAGACACCGTCCATGGAACTGCTGCCGCAGACCCGTCGCCATTCGCTGCTGGTCAATCTGCTGCGGGTTCCGTCCATCGTGTTCACGGTCAACAAGCTCGACGCCGTGGACGATGCCACGCTGGCGTTCAAAAACATCAGCGCAGCGCTCACAGCCTTTGCCAAAGCCGCCGGGATTCCAGTCCGGGCCATCGTCCCCGTGTCCGCGCTCAAGGGCCACAACGTGGTGGACGCCAAACCCGGCTGGTGCGGCTATGAAGGCCTGTCGCTGCTGCAGCTGCTTGAACAACTGCCGGCGACACCGGCCGAGTCCACCGAGGCGTTTGCCTTTCCGGTGCAGTGGGTCGAGAAATTTTCCTCGTCTTCGGACACCTCCCAGGGCCGCCGCGTCTTCTGGGGCCGCGTGGCCACCGGCGGCGTGCAGCCGGGCCAGACCGTTACCGTGCTGCCGGGCGGCCAAAGCGCCGTCGTGGCGCAAGTGCTGGACCACACGCGCCAGCCGACCGCCGTGCTGGCCGGCCACAGCGCCGGCATCGTGCTGGACCGCGAAGTGGACGTCTCGCGCGGCGACTGGTTGCTGGCGGACGACAGCTTCGAGCCAGCGCGTGAGCTGTCAGTCACCGTGGCCTGGATGGACGACGAGCCGCTGGTCGCGGGTCGGGTTTACTGGGCGCTGCACGGGCATCGCTGGATCAAGGCCAAAGTCAAACGCATCGTGCACAAGCTCGATGTGAACACCCTGGCCGAGGAAGACGCCAGCGAACTGCCACCCAACGCCATCGGCCATGTCGAACTGGCCCTGCAGGAAGCACTGGCCACACTGCCCTATGCCCGTTCACGGGTGCTGGGCTCGCTGGTGCTGGTGGACACTGCGTCGAACAAAACCTCGGGCGCGGCGCTGATTCGCTGATCCCGGCCATCCAGCCCACACTGACTTCACCCTCCTTCCGGAATCCTCTTAAAATCAAGGGTTTCCACCGATCCCTGCCAGAACAACATGACTCACATCGTTTCCGAATCCTGCATTCGCTGCAAGTACACCGACTGTGTCGATGTCTGCCCGGTCGACTGCTTCCGCGAAGGCCCGAACATGCTAGTGATCGATCCGGACGAATGTATCGACTGCGCGGTCTGCATCCCCGAGTGCCCGGTCAATGCGATTTACGCCGAAGAAGACGTGCCGGCTGACCAGATCGCCTTCATCAAGCTCAATGTCGAGCTGAGCCAGACCGCGGGCTGGAAAAGCATCACCAAGCGCAAGCCTGCATTGCCTGATGCTGAAGAGTGGAAAGACAAGCCGAACAAACTGGCCGAGCTGGTCAGATAACACCCCTGCCGGATGCTCACTTCGTGTAGCACCACCTCCCCTCAAGGGGACAACGCTGGCAGCCTGGCAAAGCCAGTTCTGCGGCGTTCTTGAATGGGAGATCGACATATGCTGGGTTCAATGATCCAGACCGATGCGCTCGTGATAGGCGCCGGGCCGGTGGGCCTGTTCCAGGTTTTCCAGCTTGGCCTGCTGGACATCAAGGTCCACGTGATCGATTCGTTGCCGCATGCCGGCGGCCAGTGCATCGAGC
Organism: uncultured Polaromonas sp.; assembly: GCA_965650045.1. GTDB lineage: Bacteria > Pseudomonadota > Gammaproteobacteria > Burkholderiales > Burkholderiaceae_C > Polaromonas. Next base: position 8,960 of record CBFGNA010000008.1, on the reverse strand, counting down.
TGTATGCGGACAAACCGATTTACGACATTCCCGGCACGCCGCGCACCACCGGCCGGGAGCTGGTCGCCAGCCTTCTTGAGCAGATCCAACCTTTTGGTGCAACTTTCCATCTTGGCCAGGAAGTCAGCACGGTGGACCGGCAGCCTGATGGGCGGTATCTCGTCGAAACCTCGCGCCGCCAGACCTTTCTTGCCAAAACCATTGTTATCGCCGCCGGTGTGGGCGCCTTCCAGCCCAAACGGCTGAAGATCGAGGGCCTTGATGCCTTCGAACACACGCAGCTGTTTCACCACGTGACGGAGCCTGGGCTTTTTGCCGGCCAAAACCTGCTCATCGTGGGTGGCGACGAAGCGGCGGTGGACTGGGCGGCCCGCCTGGCCGAAGCCGGTCCGCACCAGGCCAAAAGCGTGACCCTGCTCCATCGGCGGGATGTGCTGCAGGCGCCGCCGGAGGTTCTGGCCCGCTTCGATGCGGCGCGTGAGAACGGCTCCGCGGTTTTCCGGGTTGGCCAAGTCACCCGCATCACCATCGCCGACGGCCAGCTGAGCGCCGCGCAGATCACCGACGTGAACGGAAATACGGCGGCCTTGCCCGTGGACAGCGTGCTCGTCCTGCTCGGCCTGTCACCGCGGCTGGGCCCCCTGAGCCAATGGGGTCTGGCGATGGAGCGCAAACAGCTTCAGGTGGATACCGAAAAATTCTCCACCAGCGCTCCCGGCATCTTTGCGGTCGGCGACATCAACACCTACCCCGGCAAGAAGAAGCTGATCCTGTGCGGTTTTCATGAAGCCACACTGGCGGCTTACGCGGCGGCCGAACTGATCTTCCCGGACCAGAAAATTCCATTTCAGTACACCACCACCAGCCCGAAACTGCACAGGCTGCTGGGAGTGGCGTCGCCCGCGCGCGACTGAGTGCTGCGCCGCCGGACCGGCGCTTCGCAAGCGAATCCCTCAATCAAGCCAGCGCTTTGAGCCGCATGGTCACAGGCGCATGGCCGTGGTTGAGCGGGCCGCCACCGGCACCGGTTTTCACCGCAGCGCCCGCCAGCATCGCCTCACGCACATAAACCCGAGCCATCTCGACCGCGTCCAGCAAGGGCTGGCCCAGCGCGAGACCGGCCGCAATGGCCGACGACAGGGTGCAACCCGTGCCATGGGTGTTGGCGCTCTGGATACGCGGCGCCTGCATCCAGTGTTTGCCGCCAGCCGCAGTGACCAGCAAATCGATCACGGTATCGCCGGGCAAATGGCCGCCCTTGAGCAGCACGGCATGTGCGCCACGGGCCAGCAGCTCCGCCGCAGCCCCTTCCATGTCCTGCGCATTGCGCAGGGGCCGGCCGACCAGCAACGCGGCTTCGTCAAGATTGGGCGTCACAAGAACCGCCCGGGGAAACAGCTCGCTCACCAGCACGTCGATGGCCGGGTTGGCGATCAAGACGGCGCCGCTGGTGGCCACCATGACGGGATCGAGCACGACCTTCTGCAGCGCATGGCGGTCTATCGCCGCGGCCACGGTCAGCACGATCTCCGGCGCGTGCAACATGCCGATCTTGACGGCATGAACGCCGATGTCCTCGACCACCGCATCAATCTGGTCACGCAAAATGTCAGGCGGCACCCCATGAATGGAGCGCACCCCGAGGGTGTTCTGCGCCGTCAGCGCGGTGATGGCCGTCATGCCGTAACAACCCAGCGCGGCGATGGTCTTCAGGTCCGCCTGGATACCCGCGCCGCCGCCGCTGTCGGACCCGGCAATGGACAGCACACGCGGGTATTCAAATTCAAAAGAGGTGTGGCTCATGGCGACGATTTTCCGTTGGTCTCCGCCTGCGTGAGGCGATGCCGGATTATCAGGGACGCGGCATGCCGCCCGCATCGCCGCAGATCATGCCTCCAGGTGCGGCCTTCGCGCAGGCGCAGCGCCGGGAACGGAAAAAATTCAGGCTATAATCTTAGGCTGCATTCCTCAATAGCTCAGTTGGTAGAGCGCCGGACTGTTAATCCGTAGGTCCCTGGTTCGAGCCCAGGTTGAGGAGCCAAAATTCAAAGCCCGGCCGCGTTCGCGTCCGGGCTTTTTTGTTGGCCGCATCCCTTGACGCGCTACCATTTGCGGACCGGATCCACCCCTGCGATGCGCACCCCCTCCCACACCCTGCCCTGGCTAGCCGCCGACGAAGCATTTCCGGCGGTGGAGACGGCCTGGCGCGAGGATGACCCGGCGCCGGGCCTGCTGGCCGCGGGCAAAACGCTGGATGTGCCGACGCTGCTCCAGGCTTACCGGCTGGGCATCTTTCCGTGGTTCAGTGAAGGGCAACCCATCCTCTGGTGGAGCCCGGACCCGCGCATGGTGCTGCGCACCTCCGGCTTCAGGCTCCATCGGTCCCTCCGAAAATACATCGTGCATTTCGGTGCTGCACCAGGACACGAGATCAGATTCGACAGTGCCTTTGAGCGGGTGATTCGTGCCTGCGCCAGCACGCCGCGCAACGCGCAGGCGGGCACCTGGATTGTTCCGGAGATGGTGCAGGCCTACATCGCACTGCACAAGGCCGGCCATGCGCACAGCGTGGAAACCTGGATCGACGGCGAACTCGCCGGCGGGCTGTACTGCGTGAACATCGGGGGCATGGTGTTTGGCGAGTCCATGTTTGCACACCGCACCGACGCCTCCAAAGTGGCCCTGGCCGCGCTGGTGGGGTTTTGCCGGGCACACGGCATCACCATGATTGATTGCCAGCAAAACACGCGGCACCTGGCCTCGCTCGGCGCCGCCGAAGTTCCGCGTGCGCAATTTGTCGCCGAGGTGGCGGCAAGGCTGCCCATGAGCGCTCCGCGCTGGAAATTTGAGCCCCTATACTGGAATCAGTTGTTAACGACGCCCGAACCCACGACGAGCTGATGACGTGACGCATCTCAAAGACCTGCCTTTGCAGGCGCTGCAGTTTTATGCCACAGCGCCCTACCCCTGCAGCTACCTGCCAGGCCGGCAGGCACGTTCGCAGGTCGCCACGCCCAGCCACCTGATTCACAACACCGCCTACTCGGAACTGGTTGTCAACGGCTTCCGCCGCAGTGGCATGTTCACCTACCGGCCTTACTGCGACGGATGCCAGGCCTGTGTGCCACTGCGCGTCCCCGTGGCTACCTTCGTGCCCGACCGCAGCCAGCGCCGCGCCTGGAAACGCCACCAGTCGCTGCAGGCACGGGTGCTCAAGCTGTGTTTCATGCCCGAGCATTACCAGCTCTACCTGCGTTACCAGAATGGCCGCCACGCCGGCGGCGGCATGGACCACGACAGCGTGGATCAATACACCCAGTTCCTGCTGCAAAGCCGTGTCAATTCGCGCCTGGTGGAGTTTCGTGAAACCCTGCCCAACGGCGAGGCCGGCGCCCTGAAAATGGTGTCGATTCTGGACGTGCTGGAAGACGGGGTTTCTGCGGTCTATACCTTTTACGAACCCGATGCCCAGGCGAGTTATGGCAACTACAGCGTGCTCTGGCAGATCGAGCAGGCCCGGCAGCTGGGCTTGCCGCATGTCTATCTGGGGTACTGGATCGCGCAGAGCCCGAAAATGAATTACAAGGCCCGGTTTGTGCCCAACCAGGTGCTGGTCGATGGCGAGTGGCGACCGGGACCGCTTGCCGCAGCGGCCGGTCCGGCCGATTTGCCCGGCCTTTGAAAGGCGGCAGGGGCGACTCCGTTTTTCACAGTGTAAAATTGCGGGCATTCCATCATGAAAAAGCCAGACGCATCTGCTCTCCCCGCGAAGCCCACTGTCCAGGTGATCGAACGCATGTTCACGCTGCTTGAAATCCTCGCGGCCCGGGAAGAGGCCGTGTCCCTGAAGGAAATCAGCGAAAAATCGGGGCTGCATCCGTCCACGGCGCACCGCATCCTCAACGATTTGGCGACCGGGCGCTTTGTGGACCGCCCCATTGCCGGCAGCTACCGGCTCGGCATGCGCCTGCTGGAGCTGGGCAACCTGGTCAAGGCGCGCCTGAGCGTGCGGGATGCAGCGCTGACCCCCATGCGCGAGCTGCACCGGCTGATCCAGCAACCGGTGAACCTGAGCATGCGCCAGGGCGACGAAATCATCTATGTGGAGCGCGCCTACAGCGAGCGCTCAGGCATGCAGGTGGTCCGCGCCATCGGCGGACGGGCGCCTTTGCACCTGACCTCGGTGGGCAAGCTGTTCCTGGCGTTTGACGATCCTCAGCGCCTGCGCATCTACGCGACCCGCACCGGCCTGCCCGGCCAGACGAAAAACAGCATCACCCAGCTGGCGACCCTGGAGCGCGAACTGTCCAAAGCCCGGCAATACGGCATTGCCCGCGACAATGAGGAACTGGAACTGGGCGTGCGCTGCATGGCAGCCGGCATCTACGACGACCAAAGCAAGCTGGTGGCGGGACTGTCAATCTCGGCGCCGGCAGACCGGCTGGACGAAGGCTGGTTGCCCAAACTGGAAGCCACGGCCCACGAGATTTCGGCAGCGCTTGGCTACCGGTCCGGAAATTTCAAGTAAAAAAGGGCGCCAGCCCTTTGCCAGCAAGCGCGGATAGCTACCAATAAGATAGCAAACTGTGCGCTGAAGGCCATCAGTTTGTGCTTGCCGCCCGGGGCAATCTCAGCCGTTGGCGGGCCTGGCTGCCGCGCTGACTTTCGGCAAGCTCACAGGCTGCGACTCGACCCAGCGGCGCACACGTTCTGCATCGCCCAGGCGGCTGAGTTTTCCGGCCGAATCGAGAAACACCATGATCAGCTTGCGGCCGGCGATCTTGGTTTGCATCACCAGACACTGACCCGCTTCAGAGATGTAGCCGGTTTTTTGCAAACCGATGTCCCAATCCGGATTTTTCACCAGCCGGTTGGTGTTGTTGTATTGCAGTGTCTGGCGTCCCACCGCCACCTGATAGCCGGTGGACGTCGAGAGTTCACGCAACACAGGATCTGCATGGGCAGCGTTAACCAGCGTGGCCAGATCCTGGGCACTCGACTGGTTCTGGCTCGACAGGCCGGTGGGTTCAACATAGTGGGTGTCCCGCATGCCGAGCAGCCGGGCCTTGGCATTCATCAGATTGACAAACGCGGAAAGGCCGCCGGGATAGGTCCGCCCCAAGGCATGTGCAGCCCGGTTTTCACTGGACATCAGGGCCAGATGCAGCAGTTCACCGCGCGTCAGTGTGGCGCCTACACGAAGGCGCGAACGGCTGCCTTTTTCGGTGTCCACATCGTCCTGGGTGATGGTGATGGCTTCGTCCATCGGCAACTGCGCGCCGCTGATGATCACGCCCGTCATCAGCTTGGTCAGGGACGCAATCGGCAGGACAGCGTGATCGTTCTTGCTGAACAGGACTTCATGCGTGTCCTGGTCCACCACCAAGGCCACGCTCGACTTCAAGTCCAGCGGATCCTCAACGGCATGGAGGCCGGCGAGTTGGCCGAATGAAAGTTGGGCCGGCCGCGCCACGATGACCGGCTTGCGCGGAGACTTGGCAACAAAACGCGCACTCTTGCGGCTGGAAACCACCTTGCGGGTCACCGTCTTGCTCATCTGCGACTTCTTGATCACCGGCCGCTTGGCCGATGCCGCCTCTGAAGCAACCGGAAACATCAACGCGACCGAACAGGTAAGAAATCCAACGAGTTGTAAGCTCCGTTTGAACAGCAGATTCAGCGTGTTGGACATGGGGGTCGCCTCCAGTTGCGATTAGTGCGATGCTGGAGTGTATACAAATAGAAAAAGTCACGCAATATCAATCGTTTGCGAAACTTTCCTAATCGCAACGCTTAACTGGTCCTCCCAAGCCAGCACTTTCACCGACTGCTGGCACAAAATATTACTAAGTCCTTGATTTCAAAAGTATTTCCAGGAAGCGCCGCTCAGCCCTGGGCGGCCACCCGGTCTGCCTTGCTCTGCAATTTGCTCAACGCGCTCAAATACGCCTTGGCCGAGGCCACGACGATATCGGGATCCGCACCCACCCCGTTGACCACCCGGCCACTGTTCTGCAAACGCACCGTGACCTCGCCCTGGCTTTCGGTAGAGCCACTGATGGCATTCACGGAATACAGCACCATTTCAGCGCCGCTTTGGACGTGGGTCTCAATGGCCTTGAGGGAAGCATCCACCGGGCCGTTGCCGTCCGACGCACCGCGGACCTCCTTGCCGTCCACGGTGAACACCACGGTCGCCTGCGGCCGCTCGCCGGTTTCACTGTGCTGCGACAGCGAGACAAAGCCGTACTGCTCTTTTTCGTGCGAGACGCTGTCGTCGCTCACCAGCGCGAGGATGTCCTCGTCGAAAATTTCGCTCTTGCCGTCTGCCAGTTCCTTGAAGCGCGCAAATGCGGCATTGGTGTCGGCCTCGCTCTCCATCTGGATACCCAGATCCTGCAGGCGCTGCTTGAAGGCATTGCGGCCACTGAGTTTGCCCAGCACCATCTTGTTGGAGCTCCAGCCCACGTCTTCGGCACGCATGATTTCGTAGGTCTCGCGTGCTTTGAGCATGCCGTCCTGGTGAATGCCCGACGCATGCGCAAAAGCATTGGCGCCGACCACTGCCTTGTTCGGCTGCACCACAAACCCGGTGGTCTGACTGACCATGCGGCTGGCGGCCACGATGTGCAGCGGGTCGATGTTCATGTCGAGGTTGAAATAATCGCGGCGTGTTTTCACCGCCATGACGATCTCTTCGAGCGAGCAGTTGCCGGCGCGCTCACCGAGTCCGTTGATGGTGCATTCGACCTGGCGCGCGCCGCCGATCTTCACGCCGGCCAGCGAGTTGGCCACGGCCATGCCCAGGTCGTTGTGGCAGTGCACGGACCAGATCGCCTTGTCGCTGTTGGGCACGCGCTCACGCAGGGTCTTGATGAAGTTGCCGTACAGCTCGGGCACGGCATAACCCACGGTGTCGGGCACGTTGATGGTGGTGGCGCCCTCGGCGATCACCGCTTCGAGTACGCGGCACAGGAAATCGACATCGCTGCGGTAACCGTCTTCGGGGCTGAACTCGACATCGGCGACCAGGTTGCGCGCAAAACGCACCGACAGTTTGGCCTGCTCCAGCACCTGCTCCGGGCTCATGCGCAACTTCTTCTCCATATGCAGGGCGCTGGTCGCGATGAAGGTGTGAATGCGGGCGCGGCTGGCACCCTTGAGCGCTTCGGCGGCACGAGAAATATCGCGGTCATTGGCCCGCGACAGCGAGCAAACGGTGGAATCCTTGATGACATTGGCAATCGCCTGCACGGCCTCAAAGTCGCCATTGGAGCTGGCGGCAAAACCGGCTTCGATGACATCGACCTTCAGGCGCTCAAGTTGTCTCGCAATGCGGAGTTTTTCATCGCGCGTCATGGAGGCGCCGGGGGATTGCTCGCCGTCGCGCAAGGTGGTGTCGAAAATAATCAGTTTGTCAGTCACGGGGGTTCTCCAGTTGATCTTTGGCGGTCAGGCGGCTGAGCCGCTCGTTTGCTTCTCATGCATTGTAATTTTTGCGCGCTGCAGGCCGGAAATCACCGCCTTCAAGGACGCCGACACAATGTTCGCATCGCGGCCCACGCCAAACAGCGTCTGGCTCTCGCCGACCCGCAATTCGAGATAGGCCACGGCCTGGGCATCCGCGCCCGAACCGACGGCATGTTCGTGATGGTCCAGCACGCGAATGACCGACCCCATCATGCCGTTCAAACCGTTGACAAACGCATCAATGGGCCCGGTGCCCCGACCGTTGACGGCGAAAGGCTTGCCCTGAAGCATGGCATCGGCGTGGATCCGGACCTGACCGCTCGCGGCTTCTTCCTGCACCCGACATAAGGGGGCGGCGACCGTCTGAATGCCGTATTCGCGGTCGAACAGGGTCCACAAGTCCGCGGCTGTCAGTTCCTTGCCGGTGGCGTCCATCACGCCCTGAACCACCTGGCTGAATTCAATTTGCAGGCGGCGCGGCAATTCCAGTCCGTATTCACTCTCCAGCAGATAAGAAATCCCGCCCTTGCCCGACTGGCTGTTGACACGGATGACGGCCTCGTAGCTGCGGCCCAGATCCTTGGGATCGATCGGCAGATAGGGCATGTCCCACACGTCGCCTTCCTTGCGGGCGGCAAACGCTTTCTTGATGGCGTCCTGGTGGGAGCCGGAAAACGAGGTGTACACCAGATCGCCCGCATACGGATGACGCGGATGCACCGGCAACTGGTTGCAGTGCTCCACCGTGCGGCGAATGTCGTCTATGTCGGAAAAATCAAGCCCGGGATCAACACCCTGGGTGTAGAGGTTGAGCGCAACATTGACCAGGTCCAGGTTACCGGTACGCTCACCATTGCCAAACAAACAACCTTCGACGCGGTCGGCACCGGCCATCAGGGCGAGTTCTGCGGCAGCGGTTCCGGTGCCGCGGTCATTGTGGGGATGCACCGAAAGGATCACCCCATCGCGCCGCTCGATATGCCGGTGCATCCATTCGATCATGTCGGCAAAAACATTGGGGGTGGAGTGCTCGACGGTGGTCGGCAAATTGACGATGCACCTGTTGTCCGGGCCTGCCTGCCACACTTCGGTCACCGCATCCACCACTCGCTTGGAGAAGGCCAGTTCGGTGTCCGAGAACATCTCGGGTGAGTACTCGAAAGTCCACGCGGTTTCAGGCTGCGCCGCCGCCAGCATGCTGAACAACCTGGCGTTGCGTTGGACCAGCTCGACGATGCCGTCTTCGCTCAAACCCAGAACCACCCGCCGCATGATGGGGGCGACCGGATTGACCATGTGCATGATGGCCTTGCGGGCGCCCCTGAGTGACTCAAAAGTGCGCTCGATCAGCGGCTCGCGGGCATGCGTGAGAACCTGAATATGCACGTCCTCCGGAATCAGGTCCCCCTCAATGAGTTCACGCACGAAGTCGAACTCGACCTGGGAGGCGGAGGGAAAACCTACCTCGATTTCCTTGAACCCGATCTTCA